>CAZQDO010000207.1:0-10003 GCA_964592085.1 uncultured Anaerolineae bacterium
ATGTGCCTCCGTCCGCCGCGTTTCCTTTTTTGGAATAAGGCGTGGAAAGAGTTTCCGTGTCAGCCCCCCTTTTTCTTTTGTGACCCTTGTATGCTGCTTAGTTGGTCTCCTAAGGCATCAAGTTCTTCTGCCTGTGGGCCTTTCTCATGGAATACATACACCAGTTGTTTCCAGACCTCAAATGACATCGCTTTTTTCGACAACAGCGGAAACTCCTCAAAGTGCTTAACAACGACCAACAATTCTCGCTTTTTTTGTGTGTTATATACCTCAAAACCCTCAGTGGGATTACTTATGTGAGTTCCTTGATCTCGCTCTTTGTCCCAGTAAGTGTGCCCTATACCCCCCCAATACTTCTGAATCGCTTTCAATATTGGTAGGTCATCTTCTCTCAATCTAATCCTGAACCTGATGTGAGGTTGTCCGTCTTGAGCTCTGTAGTAGTGAAAGCTGCCTTCACCATCTGTCATTCCACTCAACCAATATCCAAACGCTTTGCGGTCAAATGCTGACAGGTCTACAGTATATGCTGGAGTCTCCACATTTAGGTTAATATTCTGCTTTTCGTCTGTCACGGTTTGCCTCCTTAATGTGGGTTGTCATTTGCCTTACCAGAACAAACGTGGTAGAATAGATGTGGTATCTACCCTGGCATTCTGTAATGCGCTCGATTGGCAACACGGTAAAGGGCGCGGGGGATGTCAGGTGGGCGAAAGAGCGGCCTTCGGGCCGCTTTTGCATTTGTGCTAACACTCCCGATTGAGTCGCCAGAGTTTTCCGAGGTCGATTATCTGCTGATTAATATCGCTCTCTGTCTCCGCAATAGCAGACGCGATTTCTTTGAGCCTATCGTGGCGATCGGGCGGGAACTCCACATCGTCCACGTGTTGCATATCCAAGATCGTCGCCTCTTCTATTCGGTCCGTCAGCAACTTGTGGACGAGCGGATTTAACCTGTCCACGCAGTCTGCTAAGCATTGCGCAAGTCCGAGTTTGCCTTTTCCCTGTCTTGTAGCATCTGACATTTCTCTCACTCCTTTCCTCTTCCTGACTCCAGCAGCATCCTCACGGCCAGCACCAGCAGCCAGCCGATCAAAGAAGGACGTCAAGGGCTTGGGCGATGATCACAGACCTTGAACCCGTACTTAACGTAACCCTCATAGCGTTGTTTGCTCTTGAACTGCAAGCTGTCAAGCCTAGACCAATATCGTGGCGGGATGTGAGAGTAGTCTGGGGCACCAGGTATATTACGGCAGTAGTAATGGTAATGATTGGCAAATAAGGCGCCTGCAACGTTGTCAGCGATTTGAAGCCCTGCAGTAAGTCTTGAATCAGCAAAAAGAGGACTTTCAACGAGGTGAGTCAGTGAGCGACCATTCTGGTGTCCAAAGATATAGCTTGCGTAGGAAGCTGATACGTTGAAGTCCAGATATTTCCGACGACTGTCGACAATGAGAAGGCCGTGTTCGTAGGTGTTGTTCTCTGCAATAAAGATATTGAAACGCTCAGCCAAGAATTGAAGACCCATACAGTAGCGCGCCTCCGGTGACATAGGCATAGTATGATCCTTCAGAAAGGTAACGGCAAAAGCGGTCGCGTCAAAGCGATCACATAGGTCAAAAACCCTCCGTAGGAAAGCATGGTTGCGCTGACTCTCCTTATTGCCTGGAGAGCAAAGTTTGTTGCCCTTGATCTCCCAATGTTCAGCCCGATTCTTACTTCCGGAGATTTCCTTTTCGAAAAAGTGGCGCTTCAATCGCAGATATTCTCGGTCGAAGTCTCGCCAATCTGCCAGGGGCAGAGCCAAAGCAAAGAGACAAAAAATGGCTGTTTCTCCAGAGCGAATAGGGATAGAATACGGATCTTTGCTGCCTGACTCATCAATGTAAAACACGCAAGTGCTCATAGGAGCCACCGTTCCTAATTCCAAAAAAGGCAGCCCACGAATGGGCTGCCTGGCTGTGTACAGGCACTTACTTGTGCTTGAACACATCCGTGTTCGTCTGCACACATACATATTATATCAGAATATGATAATTTTGTCAAGGGTGAATTTCTGAGGGGTGCATTTCAGTTTGGTGGCGAGTTGTAGGCTTGCCGCCAGCGTTCATCGAAGCGACTGCTCATGATGGCAGATTGCACAAGGAGTAACCGCTCAGCTCCGACGAGACTCCAATGCATCCCTGGTCTTGCGAACCGCCCTTGTGTGAGTATGGGTTGCTCAGGAGCTATTATGCCCCGTTTTCCAAAAAACTGAAATGCACCCTTTCTGAGATCAATCATAATTCAGAACGTTCCGCTCAGCCCCGCATAGTCCTCCACTTGGACCGGTGCTTTGGACCATCTTGGGACGCCTCCCCTACCAAACCTTAGCAGATACCAGCACGAGCAGCCAGCCGACGAGTTCCCACGCCCACTCTGGCCTCTCGATCCCCGACGGCCTGAAGTGCCCCCAAGGGAATTCGAATCCCTGTCGCGGCCTTGAAAGGGCCGTGTCCTAGTCCTCTAGACGATGGGGGCATGTGGCTAATCGGTCAGAAACCCAAGCGCCGTCCGACCCACTTCTATTTTACTCAAAATAGCCGAAAGGTCAAGCTCAATCGCGTCATCGGGAGGGAGCAGATAATGCCCCATCACAGACCCCACAACTGGCGCAAAAATCCTCTTCCTCCCCTTCTCTGGCTAGACCTTTTTCCCTCCTCATCTGGAGCAGCTTGGAGATTTCGGCGGGAGGCAAAGGGGTCTCGCGGCCCAACTGACGCAGAATCAGCGTAACATGAGCTAAGTGTTCCACTTTTTCCAGTTTGAGGTAAGCATCGAAAGGATCCTTGCCCACCGTCAACGTGCCGTGCCGTTGAATGATAAGGGCATCGTGGTTGGCGATGAGGTCCTTGATCGCCCCAGGCCCTTCAGCGCTGGAGGGGGTGGCGTACCTAGCGGTCGGGACCAGACCCAGGGTGACGACCACTTCGGGCAGGAGACATTGGGCCAGAGAGATGCCAGCAATGCTCAGGGCGACACAGATGGGAGGATGAGCGTGGACAACGGCACCGATGTCAGGCCGCTGCCGATATGCCTCCAGGTGCATCAGCAGCTCCGAGGTCGGCTTCAGGTCACGCCTGACTGGCTCATACGAGGGAACCGTCCGTCCCTCTAGATCGGTCACCACCAACTGCTCAGGGGCGAGGAAGCCTTTGCTGAGGCCGCTGGGGGTGGACAGGATGCGGTTACTGCGTAGACGCACTGAGACGTTGCCGTCGGTGGCGACCACATATCCTTTCTCATGAAGGAGGCGACAGACGCGGACGATCTCTTCGCGCCATGCCTGCTCTGTTCGGCGATCCTTGTAGCTACTCATTCCAATATTCAGTGACCCGTATTCAGTGACCAGAATGAAAACTCGCGTAAGGCATGGCAGAGAGATCAGGCCGCCAGATCTACCTCATCTACGATGCCGACGACGACGGCTCGGATAGGTGCCGGGTCCATGCCCACCACCTGCCTGGCCGAGTTGCCCTCGTCAATCACCATCACGATATCACCCAGGCCAGCCTGGACATCGTCAACGGCGACCCAGTAATGCTTCGTGATCTCCCCTTCTGGCGTCAGGCGATCTACGATGAGCAGCTTCTTGCCCTCGAAGACCTTATCTTTGAACGTAGCTACTGCCGTACCGCTGACTTTTCCGATGTACAAGGCGCCCTCCTCAATCAGGGGTTTCAGTTTTTAGCTTTGAGCTTTCAGGAACGTCTATCTCATCCACGATCCCTGTGATGGCATGATCCACCGGCACGAACTTCTCCGGCAGCGCCAGAGCAGCCTCTCGCACTCCAACGAAGAAGACGGTGTCGCCAGGCCCGGCCAGGGCCGTCCCGTCGGCGGCCACCACCGGCTCTCCCATGGGATTCTGGAACTTGTCTATAGGCTGGATGATCAGGAATTTGATCCCCTCAAGCCCCTGGTATTTTTGGGTGGCCACCAGTCTGCCGATCACTTTGGCCAGTTGCATCTAAGCCTCCTCACCACCTTCTGTTCGCTGAGGTCTCCTGACCGAAGCAAGCGGGCTGCGGCCGGGAGACCTTGCCCAACTTCCACGACCTTGCTCAGCCTCCAACCTCCAACTTCCAACATCCACCTACACGATTTTGGCCTTCATCTCCTCGTGCAACTGCGAGATGATGACCTTGCGCACTAAGAGCCCTTCCTGCTCTGGGAACTTCACCCCTGCCTCTACAGCAGCCTCGACCTCGGAGACCTCTCCCTCGATCAGCACGAACGATTTGCCCCCCAGGCCATTGGCCAGGCGCAGCTCCAAGAGCGAAACGTTGGCGGCTTTGGCAGCGGCATCGGCGGCGACGATGCAGGTAGCCACCGTGACGGTCTCGATGATGCCCAGGGCTTCGCCCTTGCCCGGCGGCGTGGCGGTGGCCAGGGCCGGGAAGATGGAACGGTGTACGTTGGGCAAGAAAAGCTGATCCACGACGGCGTCGGCCCCGGTCTCGATCCCTTTCTGCAACGACTCGTACACGGGATCGGTGAGCCCGCCAATGAGCACGACGTACTTGCCGGGGCACACGGGGCGTGCCTCTAGCAACTCCACAGGGGCCTTCTTCATCATCGCGTCGCCAGCCTCGATGCCAGCCGCGATGCTATTGGTTTCAACCAGACCGATGGCAGGTTCCATCGCCATGACCACCTCCGCTTTCTTACTCCAATGCAACCGCTCCCTCGGTAAAAAGCTTCAGGCAAGTCCCTACCACCTCAATAGCATAGAGAGTGCCTCTTTTCTGGGAGATCTCCTCCAGAGCTTCGTCCACGCCGAGAGGGCCTCGATAAGGCCGGTGGGAGGCCATAGCCTCAACCACGTCGGCTACGGCCAGGATCCTTGCTTCCAACATGATCTCATCGCCCGATAGCCCTTGAGGATAGCCGGAGCCATTCATCCTTTCGTGATGCTGAAGCACGATTTGGGCCACCGGCCACGGGAATTCTACAGACTTCAATATGTTGTAACCGACTTCGGGATGAGTCTTGATCATACCCCATTCGAGTTCGTTCAACTTGCCGGGCTTGCTGAGAACCTCGGCAGGGATGCTGATCTTGCCGATATCGTGAATCAGCCCGGCCATGCGGAGTCCCTCGATCCGATCCTCTGAAAGGCCCATTCCCCTGGCGATTGCGCAGGCCAGTTCGGTCACCCTCCGTTGATGGCCAGCCGTGTAGGGATCTCTCATCTCAATGACTGAGGTCAGGGTATGGACTGTATCGTCTAATGCTCTTCTCAGCTTCTTGAGACTTTGTTGAAGCTCTCTCTCCACCCGCTTGCGCTCGGTGATGTCACGAATGATGATCAGATCGGCGAGCTTCCCTTCAAATGTGGTGGTGCCCGCATTGAGCTCAACCTCCACCCTACGACCCTCTCTATGCCTTATGGCTGATTCATAGATCGTCGAGACCTCCTCACCGGCCATACGGCGATGATAGCGATCAACTGCTGTGGGGCGTTCGTCAGGATAGATGTAATTGATGAATGGGGTGTCCATGACCTCTTCAATGGTATAACCAGTTATTTCCGTCAAACGTGGATTGGCGTACTTGAGCAAGCCGTCCTGAACGATGACGATGCCGTCATTTGCCTGCTCAACCAGGGTGCGATATTTCTCCTCGCTCTCCTGTAGATCCCTCCCCGCCTCGCGCTTCTCAATGGCTCTGCGGACGGTTATCAGCAATTGCTCTAGGTCGTAGGGTTTCTGCACGTAGCTATAGGCGCCCAGGTTGATCGCCTCAATAGCCGAGGCCTGGGATGCATACCCGGTGAGCAAGATGCACTGCGTGGTCGGAGAGCACTTCTTGATCTCGCCCATCACCTCCAGGCCAGACATGTCCTCCAGTCTGAGGTCAATCAGGGCTACACTGGGCACTCTGTCTGCGGCCCTATCCAGGGCTGCCCTTCCCGTGGCAACGCTTATGGGGATATACCCTTTGCCCTGGAGGATGTCGTAGAGTACCTTCCTGAATCTAGGGTCATCATCCACAATAAGCACAACGTGATTAGCACTCATGGCTCACCTCATCCAGGTATGCACGAGCGGCTCGTCATGCATCCCGTCTCACTCCTCACGTCCTCAGGATCCTGCGCAATTCCTGGTGATGAACTTCGGCCACTTTCTGGAGAAGCTCCTCTATCTGGAAGGGCTTGTAGATGCAGGTGTAGGCGCCAATCTCCAGCGCGGTCTCTATTGCCTGTGCCATCTCCTCCCGATAGCCGGTCACCAGAATCACCGGCAGGTGCGGATACCGCTTCCGGATTTTCTTAAGCACCTCCAGACCGCTGATTTTATTCAGCTTCATATCCAATAGCACCACCTGTCCGTTCACCCTGACCTTCCTCGCCAGATCGTGTGGGTCTATGACCTGGGTCACTGCAAAGCCCCGTGACTGCAAAATGCTTCCCAGCGTCTCAGCAAACCTCGGGTCGTCGTCCACGATGACGACGGAGCGTTCTCGGCACAGAGAGGAAAAGAAGCTCAGCAAGAGGTTAATGTCCAGAGGCTTGGTGAGAGCGGCCACGGCGCCTTCTTCTAGCCCTTCGTTGACCAGCTTGTCGGTAGAATAGGCCGTCATCAGCACCACCGGCAGGTCGGGTTGTCTGGCCTTGATGGTTCGATAGAGCACCACCCCATCCACGTCTGGCATCCTGATGTCGCTCAAGACGCAGGCAAAGCAACTCCGCTTCATCATCTCCAGGGCCTCCAAACCGGAGTAGGCAGCCTGGGCCTCGTGGTCTCTGGCCTTGAAGATGTCCACCAGGGTCTTGGCCATCCTGCGGTCGTCGTCTACAACCAGAATTTGCAGCTTCTCGCTCATGACACCTCCTCGCTGGTGGGCAGGATGACCACAAATGTGCTTCCCTTCCCTACTTCGCTTTTCACTTCAATGCTTCCCTCGTTGGCCTCCACCAGCATCTTGACCACCATCAGTCCCAGCCCGAGCCCCTTGGTCTTGGTAGTGAACAGCGGCTCGAAAAGCTTGGCTATGTTCTCCTCAGAGATGCCAACGCCAGTGTCGGCTATGGAAAGAGCCACTGCCTCCTCCTGCGCCTGGGCACTGATGGTCAGGTTGCCACCCTCAGGCATGGACTGGTAGGCGTTGGTGACCAGGTTGGCCAACACCTGTCCCATTTGATGACGGTCTACGTACACGAGGGGCAGGTCGAGGGCAATGTGAGTGGTCAACGTTACGTTCTTAGGTGGAGGTTGCTTCTCTAGCACTTGAGTCACCAGATCAGACACCGCTACCTTCTCCCTATCAGGGAGCCTGGTGCGCGAAAAGTCCAGCAGGTCGGAGATGATCCTGTCCGAGTTGCGGACCTCTTGGGTGATGATATCCAGGTATTCCTTGGTGGTTTCGTCGGCATCAGTGTGGACCATCTTGAGGTAGTACGCGGCGTTAGAGATGGTGCCTAGAGGGTTGCGCAGTTCGTGGCTTACGCTGGCAGCCATCTGCCCCAGCACCGCTAGCTTCTCCCGGCGGATCAGTTGTTCATGGGCATCCTGGAGTTCCCTGGTGCGCTCCTCCACCATCTCCTCCAGTCGCTCGGAGTATTCCTTTAGCACCGCCTCAGCCCGCTTACGCTCGGTGATATCAAGTCCATAGACGTTAACGTAGCCAGCATCTACCACAGGTGCAAACGTCAGAGAGAGTACACAATCGTCAATCTCAACCTCAGCACCTTCGCTTGTGCCAGAACCGAGAACATCCAAAGTGAATTTGTGCCAGTCGTCAGGCAAAGGCTGGTCCTCTTGGCACCCCCAGGCGTTCAACAAGGGCAGACTGGCTTTGTTGGCGTAGAGGATGGCACCATCCTGGGCGATGCGTAGCACAGGGTTGGGGTCTTCGCTGGGGAACTTGGCCAACCCCCTGATCTCCTCCTCCGCCCGCTTGCGCCCGGTGATGTCACGCAGGACAATCACCTGGCTGGTGAGGCGGCCACGCCAATCAGCCAGACGGGAAATGCTCACGTCATAGGTGCGCTGCCCATCTCCCTCCCCCAGCATCACCTCCTTGCCTGCCTCAGTCCCATCGTGGGGGCGTTCGAACTGGTCAGGCCACTCAGGCCATACCTGTTCCACGGACTGTCCAACGGCCTCCGAAAAGGTGTAGCCGAATAGGTGTTGGGCGGCTGGGTTCAGATCCACAACACGGTTCTGGGCATCCAATACCAGGATGCCATCACCCATGCCTTCGATAACGGCCCCGCGTGCTACCGGCACAATGTCCAAGCGCCGCAGGCGATAGAGGATCCAGGCTATTACCGGGACAGTCAGGCATAACGCAAGTGGCGTCAGATCAAGGCACGGGAAGGGGCCCAAGCCAAAGATGTCTGTTACTACGCTTGACAGGAGCGCAGTGAATACAGCAAATAACAACGCGCTGGCTTGCCAGCGGTAGAGGCGACCTGAGCGAACAAGCGCCTGGATAAGCAAGAAGATGCCAACCAGAACCACTATGTACGAGTATGCCATGTAGATCCACAATCCCACGCCGAAGGTTGAACCCTTCACCGGGAATAGACCATCTGTGTCCAGCCAAACGCGGGCCCAGATCAGATCGTGGGCCTCGTTGGTGAAGGCCAGCAACAAGGTGATAACAGGTACGATGCTCAGCAGGGCCAGGGTGCGACGCGTCAGCCATTTCTCGCGCCCGGTGTACTGCAGCACATAGACCAACCACGCGGTTGGGATGATACAGATGCCCACGAATTGCGCCTTGTCCCAAAAGACCATGTCCGATAGGCTGGTGCTCGCTAGTTCCAGCGAGTACCCTATCGTCCATTCGGCGGTGGCCAGTAAAATCAACACACCCGTTTGAGATCCAGGTACATGGTGACGTCGTGATGAGATATAAAACGCCGCTATGGCCGAGATGATCGCTACTATGATCAGAGGGATCGTGTAAGGTGTCCATTGCCAAGCCATAGGCTCCTCCTCAGCCTAGACATCAAGCCACAATCACGACGTGTTCACCCGTCACTTCTTCCACCCGGCCCGAAACCGAGGCGTGAATATTAGCCCCCAGTTTGCCTTCGGGAATCCGGGCGATGAGGTCGCCGCACTGCACCTTGTCGCCGTTCTTGACCACCGGCTGAGACGGCACGCCGATGTGCTGCTTGAGGGGGATGGTGACGCGCTGAGGCCGATACTCGCGCACGTCCAGCGGACAAGTACATTCCTCGTACTCGGTCAACCCCAGCCGGGCGACGAGGCGCTCCATGGGCACGTGGCGGAACTCGCGCATGGGATGGGGCGTCAGGTCAGCACGCTTATGAACGACGTTCTTCCACCCCTGGGCTGCCAGTTGGCGCTTGATCTCTTTGTAATAGGCCATGGGCGAAAGCTCCAGCGGACAGGCGTAAGCCTCGCACAGCCTACACTCGCAGCAGAGCACGGCGGCCGTGATGATGGTCGTAGGCTCGGTCAGACCATAATTGATGGAGCGCATCACTTTGTGCGGCTCCAGGTCGTGCCCCAGAAGATAGCGGGGACAGAGGTCGGTGCAATCGCGGCACTGGTCGCAGGTGGAGCGCCCCCGCTTGACCCAAGACCCCAGCGGACGACCGAGGTAGCGAACCACCGCGTTGTTCCTGGGCAGCACGATCAGGCCAGTGGTGGTTTTGGTGATAGGCTCGGAGAGGCTCTGGGCCAGCACGCCCATCATCGGCCCGCCCACCACCACCGCGTAATCCTCCTCAGTCCTCGTCGTCCAGCGGGGGAGCTTGATCCCACCAGCCCAGGCTATTGCCTCACCGATGGAAGTGCCAATGGGCAGGCTCAGGGTCTTGGGCTCGTTGACCGCGCCGGTGACGGTCAGCAAGCGATGGGTCACAGGAATCCCCTTCTGAGCCCTGGCAATGTTGAACAGCGTGCCCACGTTCTGGGCGATGCAGCCCACGTGGAGAGGCAGCCCCGTTTCCGGCACCAGCCGCCCCGTGACCTCGTAGACC
>CAZQDO010000208.1:0-9996 GCA_964592085.1 uncultured Anaerolineae bacterium
GATTGAGGGGGGGCATGAGCAGATCATCTCCCCCCAACATGCCTACCTCATCACAGACATCCTGGCCGACAATGAGGCCCGTACTCCGGCCTTTGGACCAGACAGCGTGCTGAAGCTCAGTCGGCCCGCTGCGGCCAAGACGGGCACCACCGACGATTGGCGCGACGCCTGGACCATTGGCTACACCCCCGACCTGGTGTGCGGCGTCTGGGTGGGCAACAGCGACGGCTCCTCCATGGATCACGTCGCTGGTGCTGGAGGAGGCGGCCCCATCTGGCACAATTTCATGGAGGAGGCCCTGGCCGGCACGCCGCTCCTCGATTTCATCCGTCCCCCCGATATCGTGACGGCGGAGATCTGCACGGTCTCGGGGGCCAAGCCCAGCGAAGTCTGCCCTACACGAGGGTCGGAGATCTTCGTGGCCGGCACCGAGCCCAACGACCCCAGCCAAGATTTTCACCAACTGGTCAGGATTTGCAGTGTGACGGGCCAGCGGGCCACAGAGTTCTGTCCGGAGGACGGCGTAGAGGAGAAGTTCTTCGAGGTCTATCCTGAGGAGTATCGTTGGTGGGCTGAGGAGCAGGGCATCGAGCAGCCGCCAGCGGACCTTTGTACCCTGCACACCGGCCCGACGGAGGTGACCATTTCCCAGCCCGTCGAGGGGCAGGCGGTGGAAGGCATCGTGCCCGTGATCGGTCGCGTCCGCATGCCCGACTTCGAGCATTACGAGGTGCAATATGGCGTGGGGTCTGATCCCATCGGCTGGGGTTGGGTGAGTGGCCCCCACCTGGCGATGGTGGAGGATGGACTTCTGACCGAGTGGGACACCCGGGGAGTAAACAACGGCCTCCGCACCCTCAGGGTAGTGGTCTTCGACCATCAGGGCCATACCGCCGAGGCCCGGGTGCATGTTGTGGTGGACAATCCCGCGCCCACGCCCACGGCTATCGCTGCAACGCCGACCGCAACTTCAACTCCAATAGATACGCCGACGCCCACCATCACGCCAACCATGACTCCTACCCCAACGGAGACGCCGACGGCTACCGCTACCACCATCCCCCTCACCCCAATGCCGACAGAGACGCCTACGCCAACAGAGACCCCCACGCCGACCCTCACGCCCACAGAAACACCTACTCTCACTCCCACGCCAACATGGACACCCACCATCACGCCCACGCCCACGGTGACCCCCACGCCTACCATCATCGGCTAGCGGAAAGCGAGCGGCTTCATTCTGCCGCTGGCGGCGCTGCGGCGGAGGTCACGGCGGTAGCCCTTGACAAATCGTCTCAAAGGACTTACAATGTAGGCAGTCAGAAATGCTGAGGTGATTCCCTATGGCCAAAACTATTGACATCAAAGAGGCTCGCGTGATTTATGGGCCAGACTTGCCAGGCCCGGAGGAGGCGGCCAAAGGCCCTGTGGTAATACAAAGAGGTGGCAAGCCTTACGCTGTTGCCATTCCCCTGGAAGATTATCGCCGCTTTCAGGAGTGGCGCGAGAAAGCCGACCGCGAAGTACGAATCCAGGCTCAGGACGAGGCCTGGGAGAAGGAACGCGCTGCCTTCCATCGTCTGAAGCCTCAACTCTTGCAGACACATAAGGGACTCTACGTAGTCATCCACGGCGGCCAGGTGGTAGATGCCGACGCGGATAATCTGGCGCTGGCCCGAAGGGTCATGTCTGCGCTAAAGGACAAGCCCTTCTATCTCCAACTGGTCAGCGAGGAAGCCCGCACTTTTGAAGTCCCATCGCCAGAGGAACGCTACAGTGTTTAGGTACGACACCACTATCAAACCTCCAGCCGCCTTCGTGCAAGTGACTCTGTTCGATCCCATCACTGGACTCTCTGTTCAGAAGCCAGGCAAGTTGGACACCGGCGCCAGCATCACCGTGCTCCCTGAGTCAGTAGTGACGACATTGAGATTGAAAGCCGTAAGCGAAGGTTTTGTTACAGGGTTCGATGGCAAGGGGTCATTGTGCCCTCTGTATTACATCGCTGTGGAAATCGCGGGGTATGATATTCCCATCATAGAAGTTACCTCCGCTCAGCGCTCAGACGTCCTCCTGGGCCGCGACATCCTCAATCAATTCATTCTTACTCTGGATGGCAAGGCCCTCACTTTTTATCTCCGCGATCCCTAATCGTCTTCCTCCTCGTCCGGACATGCCTTGGCAAGCGGATGATGCGGACAATTAGGGCACCTTGACCTGGCTTTGGAGAGTTCGGAGGTCGCAATGGAGACAACAATGGCTCAGACCAATTTCATCCTCTGGCTGCAATCCTTCCGCCCCCCCTGCTTGACGCTTTCTTCACCGCCGTCAACGCTACGGCAGGTGCACCCTTCGTCTTTCGGGCAATCTTCGGCTCCGAGGAGAAAGCAAATTGAACTCACGAGAACGGGTCATGGCGGCTCTCCGCCACGAGATGCCCGACCGCGTGCCGGTGGACCTGGGCTCCACCGCGGTCTCCAGCATCCACCAGCGGGCCAACGACGCCCTGAAGGCCCTGTTGGGCATCAAGGCCGACGAGCCGGTGCACGACGTGGTCCAGGGCCTCGTCGTCCCCGATGAGCAAACCCTGCAATGGTTCGGCGTGGATCTGCGCCGCGTGGCGCTGCGGCCGCCCTCGAATGTGGCTGCCTTTTTGCCGTCAGGCGATGAGGACACCTATCGCGACGAGTGGGGGATACGGCGACAGCGCACCGAGCTGTACTGCGAGATCGTGGAGCATCCACTGGCGGACGCCAAAATGGGAGCCCTGCGGCACTACCCCTGGCCCGATCCGCACGATCCCTGCCGGATCGCTGGCTTAGCCGACGAGGCCCGGCGCCTCTACGAGGAAACCAACTACGCACTGGTGGCCGATTTCCTGGGCGGCGGCCTCTTCGAGCAGGCCCTCTGGATGCGAGGCTTCGAGCGCTTCATGATGGACCTGGTCGGCGACGAAGCCTTCGCCACTGCGCTGCTGGACACTTTGCTGGAGCTGTACACTAACTTTTACGACGTCTACCTGGAGGCGGTGGGGTCCTATGTCCAGATCGTGGCCGTGGGGGACGACCTGGGGATGCAGACCGGCCCCCTCATCTCGCCCGCCCTCTACCGTCGGCTGATCAAGCCCCGCCACAAAGAGCTGTACGACTTCATCCATTCGCGCACCGAGGCGAAAATTCTGCACCACACCTGCGGCAGCGTCTTCCCTCTCGTGCCAGACCTGATTGACGTGGGGGTGGACATCCTGAACCCCATCCAGACCTCCGCCCAGGGGATGGACCCGGCTGCCCTCAAACGGGAGTTCGGCGAGCGGCTGGTCTTCCACGGGGGGATTGACGTGCAGCAGGTCCTTCCCTTCGCCACGCCGGAAAGGGTCCGAGAAGAGGTCAGGCGCATCGTGGCCATCCTGGGCCAGGGAGGTGGCTACATCTTCGCTCCCAGCCACAACATCCAGGCCGACGTCCCGCCGGAGAACGTCCTGGCTATGTACGAAGCAATCCAAAATTGATTCAGGAGGCATTTATCATGCAAAGCAGATTCGCAAAGATAGCCTACGGCGTGGGCAATCTGGGGCAGGCGCTCTTCTTCAACACGGTGCAGACGTTCCTGATCTTCTTCTACACCGACGTGGTGCGCCTCGACCCCGGCTTGGTGGGCTTGGCCTTTGCCATTTCCTACGGGGTGTGGAACGCCATCAACGACCCTCTCATCGGCGTGCTCTCGGACCGCACCCGCACCCGCTGGGGGCGGCGCATCCCCTACATCGCACTGGGCGCCCCGCTCACCTTCCTGCTGTTCGTCCTGATCTGGTCCCCGCCTCTGGGGGGCAATCCCCTGACCAACCCTTCCCACACGGGCATCTTTCTCTACTTCGCCGTCGTCATCGCCCTCTTCGACCTGGCCTACACCGCCGTCAGCGTCACCTACACCGCCCTCTTCCCGGAGGCTTTCGAGGGTCTCAAGGAAAGGACGGAGGTCTCCATCTACCGACAAGTGGCGGCGATGATCGGCACGGCTCTGGGCGTGGCTATCATGCCCGTCATCGTCGGCGCCCTCTCCGGTCGGTTCGGCGATTTGGGCGGATGGAGGGGAGCGGGCGTGGTCCTGGGGATCATCGGCGGCGGCGCCTTCGGGTTCTCCCTGTTGGGGAGCCGAGAGCGGAAGGAAGCCAGCGAGGAGGCGGCCATGCCACTCATGGCCGCCTTCAAAGAAACCCTCACCAACCGCTCGTTCCTGGCTTTTATGGTTGCCAACCTGATGATCTGCTACATCTGGAGCTGGCTCTCGGCCATGGTGCCCTTTTTCACCAAGTACGTCCTCGGCGCCGGGGAGGAGCAGATGAGCCTGATCTTCATGGGCATGTTCATCACGGCCATCCTCTTCTACCCCCTGTGGCGGTGGATAGCCTTGCGCCTGGGCTCGAAGCGGACGCTGGCCCTGGCCGTGACGCTATTCGTGACCTTCATGCTGCTCGTCCTGGTCGTTGGCAATCTGGGGCAGGCCTTCGTGATGATGCTCCTCGTCGGTGCAGGCAACTCCGGCATCACGCTGGTGCGCGACATTGTGCTCAGCGACGTGATAGACGAGGACGAGCTGCGCACTGGCCGGCGGCGGGAGGGGAGCTACTTTGGCGTGAACGCCTTCATTGAGCGACTGGTCATGGTGCTGATCGGCGGCTCCAGCAGCCTGGTGCTGGGCCTGAGCGGCTACAATGCCGAGTTGACGACCCAGCCATCATCCGTTGCGCTGGGCATCCGACTGGGGATGGGTCTGCTGCCGGTCGTGGCCCTGGTGATCTTCCTGGCGGCACTGAGGTTCTATCCGCTAGGGAAGGAGCAGGTCGGCGCACTCCGGGAGAGGCTGGAGGCATTGCATCGGGAAAAAGCTGGACAATCATGACCAAAATGCTCGTCGTCTCCCACACCCACTGGGACCGGGAATGGTACCTGAGCTTCCAGCAGTTCCGCGCCAGGCTGGTAGAGATGATGGACACTCTGCTGGTCCTGCTGGAAAGGGAGCCGCGTTTCACCTCCTTCACCCTGGACGGTCAGACGATTCTCCTGGAGGACTACCTGGAGGTCAGGCCGGAGAGACAGGCGGAGATCCGTGAGCGGGTGCGCCAGGGAAGGCTGCTCGTCGGCCCCTGGTACACCTCGCCCGACGAGTTCCTCGTCTCCGCCGAGGCACTGATCCGCAATCTGATGCTTGGCCACCGCATCGCCGCCGAATTGGATGGGCCGATGAAGGTGGGCTACCTGCCCGACTCCTTCGGTCAGATGTCCCAGATGCCCCAGATTTTGCGCGGCTTCGGCATCGGGGACGTCGTCTTCTGGCGGGGCGTGGGAGACGAGCCGGGCCAGACGGAATTCCACTGGAAGGCCCCGGATGGCAGCGGGGTGCTGGCCGTGCACCTGCCCGAAGGCTATGGCAACGCCGCCGATTTGCCTGCCGAACGGGAAGCCCTGATCGAGCACCTGGCTGGAGTGCGGGAGCAACTGGCCGCTGGCGCGACGACGGATCACCTCCTGCTGATGAACGGCGGCGACCACAAGTGGCCACAAGAGAACCTGCCGCAAGTGTTGGCCCTGGCTAACGAGGCTCTGGAAGACGCAACGCTGATCCAGGGCACCTTGCTGGACTACATCGCCACCATAGAGAAAGCCGATCCGCCGCTGCCGACGGTGGAGGGGGAACTGCGCTGCGCCAAGCACGCCTACCTCCTGCCCGGCACCCTCTCCTCTCGCACACCGCTCAAACAGCGCAACGCCGCTATCCAGACTCTCCTGGAGAGGTGGGCCGAGCCCTTCGCCGCCTGGGCCTGGATGCTGGGGCACCCTTACCCACGGGGGCTGCTGTGGCAGGCCTGGAAGTACCTGCTCCAGAACCAGGCCCACGACTCCATCTGCGGCTGCAACGTTGACGCCGTGCAGAGAGACATGGAGGTGCGCTTCGCCTGGGCGGAGGAAATCGGGGAGGAGGTCGTCAGGCGAAGCCTACGGGCGATTGCCAGGCGCATTGACACGACAGAGCTCGCAGAGGCGTTGACCTCCATCGTCGTCTTCAATCCTCTGGGTGTGCCCCGCAGCGACGTAGTGACCGTTTCTTTCCAACCCCTCACCAGCCTGGAGGAAGGGACGTTCGTCGTCGCCGACAGGGAAGGCCGTGCGGTCCCTCACGAGATGCTGGGCGGGAAGCCGACGGAGATCTTCTCGGCCGATGCTTCGCGGGAGGAGTTCGCCGAGTTCATGCAGATGATCGAAGGCGGGGAGGTGTTCAACCTGCGCATCACCTCGCTCGATCTCACCCCGCTGGAGACAGGCACGCTGGGGGTGACTGCGACGCTGGTCAAGAAGGAGGCCGCGCCCGAAGTTGACTTCGAGGCCATCAAGCGGCGCATCCAGGCCGCGCTCGCAGCCCAGACCTGGCAGCGCTTCTCCGTCAAAGCCTATTTCGCCCCCCAGGTGCAACTCTCCTTCCTCGCCAAGAACGTGCCAGCGTGCGGCTATAAGACGTATGCCATATCCAATCTCCAGCATCCAACATCCAGCATCGAAAACGAATTCTACGTCGTGGAGGTTGACCCGACCGACGGCACGCTGACCATCACCGACAAAGAGACGGGCCTGGTCTACCAGGGCTGCAACCGTTTCGTGGATGAGGGAGAAGCAGGCGACCTCTACTGGCACGAATCCCCCGCCCGTGACGAGGTGGTGGACGGGCCAGTGGAACCGCCTCGGATAACCGTCACGGAGGGGTCCCTGGGCACCACCCTGCGCGTGGAGATGGCGTACTCCCTGCCCGCCGGGCTCAGCGAGGACCGGGCGGCCCGGAGCGAGGCGCGGGTCAATTGCCCCATCGTCAGCGAGATACGCCTGCGGCCGGGGGCACGGCGCATTGACGTGCGCACCGAAGTGGAGAATCGGGCTGGCAACCACCGCCTGCGAGTGCAATTCCCCACCTTCATCGAAACCGAGCGCTCCTGCGCCGAGGGAGCCTTCGGGATGGTAGAGCGGCCGGTGGAGATCCCACTGGGCGAGGGATGGGTGGAGCGACCGGTGGGCACGCACCCCCAGGGCTCCTTCGTCGTGGCCAGCGACGGGACGAAGGGGCTGATGGTCATCAACCGAGGGCTGCCGGAGTACGAGTTCCTCCCCAACGAGAGGGGCGTCACCGTGGCCCTGACGCTGTTGCGTTGCGTAGATCGGCTCTCCCGTGGCGCGGAGGTGTTCACCCCGCTGGCCCAATGCCAGGGGCGACGGGCCTTCGAGTACGCGCTGCTGCCCCACGGCGGCGACTGGCGGGAGGCGGCACTCTACCACGAGGCCCACGCCTTCAATGCCCCCCTCAGGGCCCTGGTGACCGGCGTTCACGAGGGGTCGCTGCCCGCCGAAAGAAGCTTCGCTTCGGTGGAGCCGACGAGCCTGGTGATCAGTGCGGTCAAGCTGGCAGAGGCGGGCAACGGCCTGATCCTGCGGCTCTACAATCCCACCGCGCGGGCGGTGAAAGGCAAAGTACGCCTCTGGCGGCCCTTCGTCCAGGCGCATCTGGTGAGGCTGGACGAGGAGGAAATCGAGCCTCTGGCACAGCAACCTGATGGTGGGGTAGTGATCCAGGTGAATCAGAACGAGGCGATAACCATCAAGTTCTCTCCGAAGGAGGAGGAGCGATCATGTTACGACACAAAGTGATCCTGGAGAAGCATCTCATCGAACCGGGGGGCATTCCAGCGTTGGCCCTCTACAAAAACGATGGGAAAAAGAAGCCCCTGATTATCACCGTCCATGGCTATACTGGCAATAAGAGCGGCGAGATTGACTATTGCCTGGTTTTGGCCGAAGAGGGATTTCTGCCCGTGTCTATTGACGCCAGGCTGCATGGTGAGCGCGCCGTTCCCGATTTTGAGGAAAGGATGGCCACCAATTTCCCCAAAGAGATGCTGGGGGTGATGATTGGAACTGCTGAAGACATCTCTCCGGTGATTGACTACTTCGTACAACGGGCGGACGTTCTGCCTGATAAGATCGGGGTGATGGGAGTCTCAATGGGTGCTTCCGTCGCCTACCTGGCTACTACGCTGGACGAGCGGATCCAGGCCTCTGTACCGATCATCGGCACTCCGGGCTGGGATTTATCGTTGATGCCCGAAGATCGAGATCAGTTTGGCGGCTGGCCTGAGCCCGATGGCGAGCTGATCGCCCTGATCGCGAATTACGATCCCCGTAATCGAGCAGAGCGTTTCTTTCCCACAGCATTGCTCATGCTCAACGGGGTGCAAGATGAAACGGTGCTCATAGACGGGCCGAGACAACTGTACGAGAAATTGCAGCCGTTGTATCAGAGGCAGCCAAAACGGCTATCGTTCATCGCCTACGAAGGAGTTGGGCACGAGTTCACGGAAGAGATGCGTGACGAGGCGGTGAGGTGGTTCAAGAGGTTCTTGGCTTGATGCCGAAAGGGAGAGGAAAAATATGAGTAAGCTAGACCTGAACCCGTTTTTCTTCGACGGCGGCCCGACGGGCTGTCTTCTCATCCACGGCTTCAGCGGCAGCCCGCCGGAGATGCGCCCCATGGGGGAGTATCTGGCTGAGAAGGGACTCACCGTGCGGGGGGTGCGGCTGGCCGGTCACGGAACATCCCCTGAGGACATGGCCACGACCGGCTGGCGAGACTGGGTGGCCTCCGCCGAGGAGGGCCTGCGAGAGCTGCAAGGGCGCTGTGAGCAGGTCTTCGTGGCCGGCCTGTCCATGGGCGGGCTGATCACCCTCCATCTGGCAGCTCAACACTCCCCGGTCGGGATCGTCGCCATGTCCGCGCCGGCCTACATCGCCGACTGGCGCTTCCGCCTCCTGCCGCTGGCCCAGTATTTCCTCCGCTGGGTCACACCCGGTATCGAGTCAGACCTGACCGACCCTGAGGCCGAAACCCGCATCTCGTCCTATCAGGTGCTCCCCATCCGCTGCGTGGTCAGCCTTAGGGAGCTTTTGCGCCTGGTCAGGCGGGAACTGCCCCAGGTCAAGGCCCCAGCCCTGATCATGCAGGGTGAGAAAGACCACCACGTCCCCCCGGACAGCGCGCAGATCATTTTCGAGGAGCTCGGCGCCGCTGACAAAGAAATCGTTTGGTGGCCGAATTCGGGCCACTGCATCACCGTGGACAGCGAGCGCGAGGCGGTGTGGGCCAGGGCCTACGAGTTCATCGCCAAACACAGCCGGTGATGAGATCGGCTCACCGAGGATTGCGCAAGCCCCCAGGTCGCTTTCGAGGCCAGGGGGCTTTTCTCTTTTGGGGTTCTATGCGGATTCGTGGTGTAAAAGGCCAGACCTCCGAGGTTTCTGAGCTTGCTACCTGGGCCTCAGTGGAGTATAATAAGCGCATCAACAAAGGCCCTACAAGGGGAGGACATGAGCACACAACGCATCTATCAGCTTCTCATTTCGTTCGCCGTTCTCGCTGTTATCGCCGTTATCAGCGGGAGGTCGCACGTCCTGGCGGCGGTCGTCTCGGTCATGCCGCTTAACATCACTTTTTCCCTATGGTTCATCTCCACCAGAAGCGACAGCAGTGCAGCGCTCTTGGCCGACTACAGCCGGATCGCGACCTTTGGTCTCATTCCCACGATGCTGTTCACCACAGCTTGCTGGTTCGGGTTTCGCCAGGGCTGGTCGTTTGGCCGGGTTGTGGTTTTTGGCTACGCCGTGTGGCTGGCGGCGATGGGCATCTACCGGGGTATCGAATGGTGGCTACAAACGGTGCGCTAGAACAATGAAACGACGGTGGTTTTATCCCTCAATCTCTATCTTGATCCTTCTCTGCCTTTCCTTTGTCCCATCGGTGTCAGGAACAGGGGGAGAGGAAAAGGCCGGTCTGGATAAGGCCCTGCTGAAGATCGAGCCTTCTCTCCTCAAGGAAGCGACGCAGGCCAGGGACGGTCAGATCACCTTCCTTGTCTACCTGGAGGAGAAAGCATCCCTGGCTGTCGCTCAGGCGGAGACGGGC
>CAZQDO010000209.1:0-9950 GCA_964592085.1 uncultured Anaerolineae bacterium
TTGTCTCACTCCAGTCGCGACTACCCGGCCTGGGAGGCGGCTCCCATGCCGCCGGCCCGCGGGCGTGGGAGCCCGCTCTGCTCAGAACTTGGATCTACTGAGTCTGATTTTTGGTTTCGACGCTATTTTGTAGAATTCATTTGATTTCAATTGCTTTATTTGACAATTCGGCGGAATTATGTTATATTAGATATGTTCAGGGTCATCGCTGCCACACGTCTTGACCACACCCAGGTGATTTCTGCAAAAGCTGCTTACCGTTTCTAGCTCGAACATTCTACTTTAGACCATTTGCCTTTTGCGAAAATCCATAGTATAATCACTTCAATGACGACTTCTTTCCCTTCACACACTATCCCACCCCCAAATCCGCGGAATAGCCCCTCAACTTGCTGGGGGAAGTGATGCTCAGCACTTGGATTGGTACTTTGGCAGCGGTAAGATACGAGGCAGCAAATGACAAGCCACTCTATTGAAGCCCTATGAGAAAGGGGGAGCTATGCGTAAAGCACTCTTGGTGAGAAGGCCGGTCGTGCAAGTCGTTTTGATCATCCTGCTCCTGGCGGTGGTGGCGGTGGTATTCACCAGGGCGCAGGATTATGCCTGGACGTTCTCCAGCGCAGCCACTTACAATACCCTCAGGGTCTATGGGGGTCCAGGATGGCCCAAACGGGTGGGCAACATGGGGGCCGGGTCTGGTATTGCCACCGACGAGATCACTGGACATCTCGCTGAGACCCAACCCTACACGGAGCCGCTGTCTATATTCAATCCCCAACTGCTGCAGGCTCCATGGAAAGACTCCGTCACCTGGAATCCCCTCTGGATGTCAAACCTGGAGACCTTCGACGAGAACTGGGCCACGGGATTGTATGGCCGAATTGAAGCCACAGGTCTCGACGCCTCGGAGAAGGTCTGGTTCCGCATGTGGTATGAGCCAGAGCACTGGGACAAGGACCTCAACGCCAGTGGGGATCTGGATCGCGATGAGTCGGGCGAGCCCGAGGCGCCGGTCAACCCCACTTCCAACAGCATTGATGAGTGGTACCCTGCTATCATGCAGGAGTTCACCTATATGCTGATGGAGCTACGCCCCATCACCTCCAAGCCGGAACCGCTGCCGGGGCAGGCTGGCACAGTCAACTTCGTTTTCCCAGTAGGTATGAGAGCTACAGACCTGTTCACCGGCACGGGGGAGGTGGATATGTCCTCCGAGAACGCTCTCTACGGGTACGGTTTGACCAGTCTGGACGCCAACTTCGATGGGCAGCCCGACATCGTGCACGTGGAAAGCGAGCTTACGCTCTTCAACCAGACCGACATCGCTGCGGACTTCGATGGGGATGGCTTGATAGACCCGTTGGATACGGACGGGGTGCAACTGAGCGGGGATGAACTGGCGGTATTCCGACTGGACACCATGTCCGTGCCGTTGCTGCCCGTTGAAGAAAGCTATATCCAATTCCTCGACCATCTGGTCAAGCTACATTCCGTGTACGATTATGGCGTTGTGGTGGATGTCTATTATACCGGCGATCTGGTGCCCAAATATCTGGGTTCGCAACTTCTGGGCATAGGGGACATGGCCCTGGCCGGTAGCGCGGGGCCGCCGCAGCTCATCGAGGCCATAAGCAACGGTGGGCCGGGCACCAATATGTGCAACTTCCCCACAGGGCCTTTCTTCGTCTACCTCGACACCGTTGATACAGAGGAGGAGACCGCCAGGCTCATGCTGGGCCGCGCCCTGGGCGCTACCCACAGTGCCATGGAGGACGCGGCCGGCTTGCCCGACAGGCGGCCGGGGGATCCCTGGTTCCTGAAGCGGTTCTACGTGGACGGCCACGAGTACAACGTGGTGGCCATCAAGACCGATGGGGCCGGGCCGGTGTACGTCCATGACTGCGATCTGGATGATGCCTTCCAGGAAGGCCCTCCGTTGGGGTTTGAGGGCACCGCCGATGATGGCGTCATTGACGTTACGGCAGGCGAAGACACCACCGATTTCAAGTTCATCACCATCAGAACGCCCATCCCCAAAGTGCCAGTGCTCATCGAGCAGCACTCTGTGAACCTGCAGGATTACGATATTGAGGATTGGCTATCGGTGATGCCGCCCTACAACTACGAGCACTACATCATCCTGGATGTTCAGGCTATCACTGTCTTCGACGTGGGCGAAGGCACAGTGGACTACCTGGGCAAGCTGGTAGGGCCGGTGCCGCCTATCCTGCAGAAGAATGGCCCCATCCCTTACAATGGTCACGGGGCTTACAGTCCCTACAGCGATGAGAAGGAGATGTACCTCGCCTACATCGAAGAGGATGGGAATCCCCAGTTCCTGGGTGAGTTGAAGGAGAAGTATGGCGAGGTCGAGGACATAATGGAGCCGGACGCGGCAGAATTCTGGTATGTCGAACAGTGGTGGACCTTGCCCTGGCAGTACACCGAGTTCATCTTGCCGGACATTCGAGCGGACATCACCGGCGTAGACGATCCAGACCTGTACCTGCTGACCAGTGCCTTCACTGCGCCGCAGGCTGAATACGTGCAATGGCTGCAAGATGTGTCCGTTCCTTTGACCTACACCACAGGGATAAGCGCCATGCCAGAGGGATGGAGGCCCAGAGTCAAGTTCTGGTTCGATCCGGCCGTAGGAGGCAAGAAATACAAGGATGGGAATGGGCTGAGGATTTTCAGCATGGATCGTCCGATTACGGCGGCCACGCTGGCCGATTTCTACCCAGGTCCTGGGAATACGACAGTAACGGACCCGGCCAGATCTGACTATCCGGTGGAGGTCCCGCCCTACACCGACCCGTGGGCTCCCTTCAACCCCCAGCTTTCTGAAGCACCGCGCAAGGACTCGCTGACCTTGAACCCGGCCTACATGAATGAGTTCGCTCACGGTGGCGAGGATCTGTCCGATCTCTATCGCTTGATCGCCATCGAGGAACGCGATGCTCGGGAGAAGGTCTTCTTCAGGATGTGGTACGAGCCGGAGTACCTGGACAAAATCCGGGTGGGGACCCCGCTTACCTATACCGAGGTCTACACTTTCCCCGCAGTGATGCAGGAGTTCACCTACATGTTCCTGGACGCCCAGGATTGGCCCAGCCATGGGCAGCCGAAGACGAGCCGTCTGGCCTTCCCCATCGGCACGGCAGACGACGAACTGCCGGCTCCGGATTCAGTCACCGGCGACCTGCCTGCGGCCGACCTACCCAGTTTCGGCTATGGCCTGACCACCTTCGATGCCAACTTCGACGGTGAGTACGATATCGTCGCCATCCACAGTGAGGAAACTCTCTTCGAGACCTTGAACATTCAGGTGGACTTCGATGGAGATGGTGTCATTAGTCAGCTCGACATAGATGGAGCGGAGCTGACGGGGGACGAGTTGGTAGTCTTCACGGTGGAGAACATCGTCCTGGGTCGGGGTGAGAGCGCCATGTTCCTGGATCACCTGGTTAGACTGGACAACGTGAGCGCCAGCGGCGCCGACTTCGACATCTGGTACACGGGCGGCGGGCTGCATCCTCCGGACTACTCGTTGCATCCAGACTTCAAAGGAACGGAAAGCCTCAGCCTGCACGAGATGGCGCTGGTCTACAAGAACTCCCTCAGGACGCGCAATGAGGGTCAGAGTACCCTCGGCTGGCCCGGTGGGCCGTGGGGTCCCTGGTTCGTTTACCTGAATACCACGAACACGAGCCAAGAGACAGCGGTGATCACCATCGGGCGCGCGTTGGGAGCCACCCACTCGGCCATAGACAACGGGGCAGGGGGACACGACCTGGAGCCAGGCGACCCCTGGTGGCTGAAGCGGTTCTTCGTGGACGGCCACGAGTATAATGTAGTGGCTATCAAAACCGTCCCGGCTGACTTAATGAACCCGGGGGATGAATACTTCGAGTTCAAGTACATCACCATCAGGACGCCGGTGCCCAAGGTCAACTTCATCAACAATCAGGATTCCCAGAAGCTGGAGGGGTATTTCCTGGGGATGGTTCACGGCGAGGATACCAGCTTCATCTCGGTCATGCCGCCCTTCAACTTCAACCACACGCGGCTGCTTGACATCCAGAGTCTCCAGGATTGGCAGTTCGCTGATACGACTTACTATGAGGACAACTGCGCGGGAGACTTGAGAGGCAACGTAGATCCCCTCGTGATCCAGATCGTGGATGAGGATCGGGAGCCGCAGTTCTTCGGGGAGCTGAAGGAGAAATACTGGGAGTACGAAAGTGAGGAGATCTGGAGCACGGAGCAATTCCACATCCTGCCCGACCAGTACACCGATCTGAAGCTGCCGGCTGGGCAACTGTACCTGCTGACCAGCGATTGGGAGTCGGACCAGAGCTGGACGCACTACTATGGTTGCGATCCGACTGATGGCTACCTCGACCAGGATGAACTCAGTGGCTGGCATCCGGATATCCCAGCTCCTAACACCTCGCTTCCCTACATGGATCCTATCTTCATTGCCACTGTGACAGACACCCTTAGGGTCAAGTTCTGGTACGATCCTGAAGACTCCGAGGACATGTACGTCAATACCTATAGTATTGGTCCTACGCCGACGCCTACGTCTACCTCTACGCCGACCAATACACCCACGCCGACCAACACACCCACGCCGACGAACACGCCGACGAATACGCCTACGCCCACCGCGACGCCGACGACCACGCCGACGCCGACCCCTACGCCTACCACTACGCCTACGCCTACGACGACCAACACGCCGACCAATACGTCCACGCCGACCAACACGCCCACTCCAACCAACACGCTCACACCGACCAACACGCCCACGGTGACCCACACACCCACCAATACGTCCACGCCGACCAACACGCCTACCAGGACACCTACGCCTACGCCAACGAATACGCCCACGCCAACGTCAACCTATACGCCTACCGCCACCCCGACGCCCACTCGCACTCCCACGTCAACGTATACACCTACGATGACGCCAACGCCGACGGAGACTCCTCTGGTCTACGAGATTTATCTGCCTATGGTGGCCAAGCTCTATCCGCCGCCCACGCCGACGCCAACGCCGACCAACACATCTACGCCAACCAGGACACCTACTCCAACCAAATCACCAACGCCGATACCTTGTGAGGAGAAAGTCTGCAATGGCAGCTTTGAGACGACATCGTGCTGGGATATGGGGAGCACGCCGCGCCCAGCGGGTTACTCCACGGCCGTGGTTCGGTCTGGTTCATGGTCCATGCGCATGGGGATCACTTACGAAACTGATATCCAGAGCTACTCCTCTGCCTATCAGACAATAACCATTCCCGCCAACGCAGCCAGCGCCACACTGTCGTTCTGGTACTACCCCATCTGTTATGACACCCCCTTGTACGATTGGCAGGAGGTGATCCTCTGGACTCCGTCCTGGGGCTACATAACCCGTCCGATAGAGAAAATGTGCTCTAACAGCCAGACGTGGACGCATCACACTTTCGACTTGACGGCCTACAAGGGGCAGACCATCATCCTCTACTTCAACGTCTACAACGATGGGCTTGGCAATCTCAAGACGGCCATGTATCTGGACGATGTGTCCGTAGAGGTGTGCTACTGATCGGCCTTCAGGCCAGGCGCTAAGATGGCCTGCATGGGTCCTGAGAGCCAAAGATGATTTCAGACAAAAGGGAAGGGTCGCCAGCAGAGTGACCCTTCCCTTTTTGCTTGTAACGTGATATAATGGTGTGTGGAGACCATGGTCATTTTGACTTCTGTGAGCTTTCCCGGAAAGTGCTCGGAGCCCCGTCGCCGGGGCGACTTTGCTGGCGACGCCCCCGGGGACGGGGGCTAAGAGCATTTTCAAGGGCTTTCCGGGAGATCTTCCTGTATGAAAGGGGGAGCCATGCGCAAAGCACTCTTGGTGAGAAGGCCGGTCGTGCAAGTGATTTTGATTATCTTGCTTCTGGCGGTGGTGGCGGTGGTATTCACCAGGGCACAGAACCGCGCCGGGACAGCCCCGCCATACCTGGGCACCTACTACACCCTCAGGGTCTATGGAGGCCCAGGGTGGCCCAAGCTGGCGGGCAACATGGGGGCTGGGTCTGGTATCGCCACTGACGAGATCACCGGGATGCTGGTCGAAACCCAGCCCTACACCGAGCCGTTGTCGGTGTTCAACCCCCAACTTGCCCAGTCCCCGCGGAAGGACTCCGTCACCTGGAACCCCATCTGGATGTACGCGGGGGAAACTGTAGACGAGAACCAGGCCAAAGGACTCTACGACAGGATCATGCGCGCCACGGATCTGGACGCCTCGGAGAAGGTGTGGTTCCGCATGTGGTATGAGCCGGAGCACTGGGACAAGGACATAGACGCCGATGGCGAGTTTGATCGGGATCCGACCACCGGGGCACCCACTGGCGTTGACGAGTGGTATCCCGCCATCATGCAGGAGTTTACGTACATGCTCATGGAGCCTGATCTCCTGGCGGATGAGCCGGACCCCATCGCGGGCCGGGTTGGTCAAACCAGCTTCGTCTTCCCTGTGGGCATGAGGTACGACGATCTCTTTGATGCCTACGGCTATGGCCTGACCAGCCTGGACGCCAACTTCGATGGAGATCCCGACATCGTGCACGTGGAGAGCGAGCTCACCCTTTTTGATCAGACGGACATCGCGGCGGACTTCGATGGGGATGGCTTGATAGACCCATTGGATACCGACGGCGTCCAACTGAGCGGGGACGAGTTGGCGGTGTTCCGTCTGGATAGCATGTCCGTGCCGGTGACGCCAACGCTGAACTACATCCAGTTCCTGGATCACCTGGTCAGGTTGGATTCCGTGTTCGATGACGCGGTTGCTGTGGAGGTCTTTTACACCGGCGATCAGCTACCCAAATCCCTTGGTGTGGTGGCCCTGGGCATAGGCGACATGGCCCTGGCCGGCAGTGCCGGGCCGCCGCAGCTCATCGAGGCGGTGAGCAACGGTGGGCCGGGCACCAACATGTGCAACTTCCCCACAGGCCCTTTCTTCGTCTACCTCAACAGTGTGGACACGGATGAGAACAGCGCCAGGCTCATGCTGGGCCGTGCCCTGGGCGCTACCCACAGCGGCATGGAGGACTCACCTGGCCTGCCCGACAAGCGGCCTGGGGACCCGTGGTTCCTGAAGCGGTTCTACGTGGACGGCCACGAGTACAACGTGGTGGCCATCAAGACCGACGGGGCCGGCCCGACCTATCCCAATGATTGCGACCTGGATGACGATAACAATGGTGTGATTGATACCTCTCCTGAGGAAGACACCACTGACTTCAAGTTCATCACTATCAGGACGCCCATCCCCAAGGTGCCAGCTCTCATCGAGCAGCACTCGGTGAACCTGCAAGACTACGCCCTCACGGACTGGCTGTCGGTGATGCCGCCCTACAACTACGAGCACTACATCATTGAGGATGTGCAGGCCATCACCGCCTTCGACGTGAGCGAGGACACGGTGGACTACCTCGGCAAGCTAGTGGGGCCGGTGCCGCCTGTCCTGCAGGAGAACGGCCCCATTCCCTACAACGGCGCGACCTGGGGCGACGCTCAAGGAGCCTATGCACCTTACGACAATGCGATGGAGATGTACTTCAGCTACTTCGACGAGGACGACAATTCCCAATTTCTGGGCGAGCTGAAGGAGAAGTATGGTGAGATTGAGGATATTATGGCGCCGGATGCGGCAGAATTCTGGTACGTAGAGCAGTGGTGGACCTTGCCCTGGCAGTACACCGAATTTGTGCTGCCGGACATTCGAGCAGATATCACCGGCGTAGACGATCCGGACCTGTACCTGCTGACCAGCGCCTTCACCGCGCCGCAGGCCGAATACGTGCAATGGCTGCAAGATGTGGCCGTTCCTATGACCTACACCACAGGGATAAACACCATGCCGGAAGGATGGAGTCCCAGGGTCAAGCTGTGGTTCGATCCGGCTGCGGGAGACAAGGCGTATAAGAACGAGGAGGGCTTGAGGATTTTCGGCCTGAGCCGTCCCATCACAACGACCTCAGCCACGCTGGCCGATCTCTACCCAGGCCCTGGGAATGCGACGGTGACGGACCCGGTCAGATCTGACTATCCGGTGGAGGTCCCGCCCTACACCGACCCGTGGGCTCCCTTCAGCCCCCAGCTTTCCGAAGCACCGCGCAAGGACTCGCTGACCTTCAACCCGGCCTATATGAACGAGTTCGGCCACGGCGGCGAGGACCTGTCCGATCTCTATCGCTTGATCGCCATTGAAGAACACGATGCTCGGGAGAAGGTGTTCTTCAGGATGTGGTACGAGCCAGAGTATCTGGACAAGATCCGCACCGCTGAGGTGTATACCCCAACCAACGTTATCACCGTCACCGAAGCCTACACCCTCCCCGCGGTGATGCAGGAATTCACCTATATGTTCCTGAACACCCAGGATTGGCCCAGCCATGGGCAGCCGAAGACGAGCCGTCTGGCCTTCCCCATCGGCACCACAGCCGACGAACTACCTGTGCCTCCCATCACTCCGCCCAGTTTCGGCTATGGCCTGACCACCTTCGATGCCGACTTCGACGATGAACACGACATCGTCACCATTCACAGTGAGGAAACCATCTCCGAGGCTTTGGACATCGGGGTGGACTTCGATGGAGATGGTGCCATTAGTCAGCTCGACATAGATGGAGTGGAGCTGACGGGGGACGAGCTGGTGATCTTCACCGTGGAAAACGTCACGCTGAGCCGTTACGAAAGTGCCATGTTCCTGGATCACATGGTCACTCTGACCAATGTGAGCGCCAGTGGTGCGGACTTCGATATCTGGTACACGGGCGGGGGACTGCACCCCCCGGACTCGCTGCACCCGGACTACGAAGGGACGGAGAGCCTCAGCCTGCGCGAGATGGCGCTGGTCTACAAGAACTCCATCAGGACACGCCTCCAGGGTGAGAATACCGTGGGCTGGCCCGGTGGGCCGTGGGGCCCGTGGTTCGTCTATCTTCAAGCTACGAACACAGGCACAGAGACAGCGGTGCTGACCATCGGGCGTGCGTTGGGAGCCACCCACTCGGCCATAGACGACGGGGCAGGGGGGCACGACCTGGAGCCAGGCGACCCCTGGTGGCTGAAGCGGTTCTTCGTGGACGGCCACGAGTATAATGTAGTGGCTATCAAAACCGTCCCGGCTGACTTAATGAACCCGGGGGATGAATACTTCGAGTTCAAGTACATCACCATCAGGACGCCGGTGCCCAAGGTCAACTTCATCAACAATCAGGATTCCCAGAAGCTGGAGGGGTATTTCCTGGGGATGGTTCACGGCGAGGATACCAGCTTCATCTCGGTCATGCCGCCCTTCAACTTCAGCCACACGCGATTGGAGGATCTCCAGAGTCTCCAGGATGGGCAGTTCGCTGATACTATTTACTATGAGGACGGCTGTGCGGGAGACCTGGAAGGCAACGTGGATCCCCTGGTGATTCAGATCGTGGATGAGGACAGAGACCAACAGCTCTTCGGGGAGCTGAAGGAGAAATATTGGGAATATGAGGACGAGGGGATCGAGGAGATCTGGAGCACCGAGCAATTCCATATCTTGCCCGACCAGTACACCGACCTGAAGCTGCCGGCCGGGCAACTGTACCTGCTGACCAGCGATTGGGAGTCGGACCAGAGCTGGGTACACTTCTACGGCTGCAATCCCAGCGGTGGCTACTTTGATCAAGACCAGCTCAATGCCTGGCACGCGGGCATCCCAGGCTCCAACACCTTGCTTACTGGCCTGGAGCCCTTCTTCGTGGCCGATGTGACGTCCCCCCTGCGGGTTAAGTTCTGGTACGACCCGGAGGACAGCGCCGACGTCTATAAAAATGCCTGGGAGGTCACACCTACGCCGACGCCCACGTCCACCTCCACGCCGACCAACACGCCCACGCCCACGAATACAC
>CAZQDO010000210.1:0-6548 GCA_964592085.1 uncultured Anaerolineae bacterium
GCGCTGGCGCCCCCGAAGGATCTGCCTCGGAAGAACATCACTCCCGGCGAGATAGTCAGCATGTTAGACCCCAGGCTCTCAAACCGTTCTGCCACCTCCGCCTGGGCGCCAGCGCCGACGGCCACCAGCGCGATGACGGCCCCCACGCCGATGACGATGCCCAGCATGGTCAGCCCGGAGCGCAGCTTGTTGGCTATCAGAGCCTGCAAAGCCACTCTCATGCTGGCGATAATGTTCATGGTCTCATCTCCATGATGATGCCGCCACCACCAAAGCCAGGAAATCGCTCCTCTGTGGCTTCGTACTCGACCAGCACGCGATCCCCTTCGATCAACCCCGACACAATTTCGACGTACGTGCCGTCGCTCAACCCCACTTTCACCGCCGTCGCTACGGCTGGTCCTTCCAGCGTGTCCTGCACCATCACCACGCTGCCCTCTTCGCTCTGCTGCACAGCCAGGGCCGGCACCAACAGGGCATCCTCACGCCGCCCTACCACGATCTCCAGATTGGCCGTCATGCCTGTCTTGAGGGCCACGTCCTCCGCCCCCTCCAGGCTGATGGGCACCTCGTAGGTCAGGACGTTCTGCGAGAGGGTCCCTTGCAACGGCACCTCCAACACCTGCCCCCAGAAGACGTAGCCGGGAAAAGCATCGAAGGTGGCCTCCACCTCCTGGCCGATCTCCACATTGCTGATGTCGGTCTCGTCCACGATGGCCCGCACCCGCAGGTTCGTCAGGTCGGCCAGGGTGACTATAATGTTGGTGGACGAGACCAGGTCTCCCATCTCAGCCCCCACCGAGATGACTGTGCCGCCAAAGGGAGCAACCATCGTCGCTGCCTCCAGCGCGGCCTGAGCCTCTTCGAGATTCGCCTCGACGCTGACGACCTTGGCCTGGACCACCTCAATGTCATTGGGGTCGGGGCCGGCCTCGATCTCAGCCAGAGTGTCCTGGGCTTTGGCCAGGTTGTACTCCGCCTGGGTCACCTGGGCCTCGGCGCGAGCCACCTCCGAAGGGTCGGGGCCGGCTTCGAGGTCGGCCAGAGTGTCCTGGGCCTTGGCCAGGTTGTACTCCGCCTGGGCCACCTGGGTCTCGGCTCGGGTCACCTCCGAAGGGTCAGGGTCGGCTTCGAGGTCGGCCAGGTTCTCTTGAGCTTTGGTCAAGTTGTACTCGGCTTGGGACACCTGGGTCTGGGTCCGGGTCATCTCCGTGGCATCCGGACCACCCTGGAGTTCGGCCAGGTTCTCTTGAGCGTCCTGCAATGCCTCCTCAGCCTGGGTGACCCTGTTCTGAGCACTGGCCAGGGATGATTCGGCCTGAGCGCGGGCGGCCGTCAGTTTCTCCTCGGCGGCCAGCATATTGCTGTATTCCCAGTTGAGCTTTTGCTCATCAATCTTCCCTTTCTCGAACTTTTGCTGGGCCTCCCAATAATTGTTGCGGTACCAGTCCGCCTCAGCCTCAAGGGTGCGGAGTCTCGCCGCATTGTCCGTATCGTTTTCGACCACGATCAATTGATTTTTGGCACTTGCCAGGTCTGCTTCCGCATCACGGACAGCGTCCTGGGCCGCCTCAATATCCGGGGTAAGCAGATCTTCCAGAGAATCCTTGGCATCCTCCAGGTCTATCTCAGCCTGGGCTACGGCCAGTTTGGCCTGAGTCAGATCCAGGTCGCTGCTGGGGCTTTGCACTTCCTCCAGGTTCTCCTCTGCCTCGGCCAGGTCCAGTTTGGCCTGGGTCACGGCCAGCTTGGCCTGGGTCAGATCAAGCGCGGTGGCGGGGTTCTGCACTTCCTCCAGGCTCTCCTTGGCCTCCTCCAGAGCGACCTCTGCCTGTTCCACGGCCACCTTGGCCTGGGTCAGGTCGAGGGCAGTGTAAGGATTCTGGGCCTTATCCAGGTTGTCCTGGGCCACAGTGAGATCGGCCTCGGCCTGGATCACCTCTCGCTCCAGGGCAGTGGAATCAATACGGGCCAGCACGTCTCCGGCCTCCACTTTCTGGCCGGCGGCGACATTCAGCTCGATCAACTCGATTTTGTAGACGTCGAAGCTCAGTTCCACCTGGCGAGGGGCATAGACCTCGCCGGTGGGCGTGATGGACGACACCAGACTCCCCCGCTGTGCCGTGAACACCTGGGTCAAATCAGCAGTCTCGCTGGCACTGGTTGAGCGCCACTTTGGTATGAATACTACTCCGGCCGCCACGAGAATCACGATCAAAAGGGCAGGCCACCACTTCAATACGCGCTTTAGCTGCATTTCACTCTCCTCCCTGTGACTGGTCAAACTGGAATGCTCGTATGGACATGATGGAGCGAGCGGTGACACTGCCATCCTCGTTTTGAGGACCCGATACGACCACCATCTCGCCGACCTCCAGATCACCCACGCCCACCGACATGTTCTTTTCGATCATTGTGGTATCGGCGGTCTGCACCCGGATGACCCCATCATCAGTGTTGATGACCAGCGTCTCGCCCTCCACGGCCTGGATGGTGCCCCTGATGCCGCCACCGAATTGCGTGGTGTCTCCCTGCCCTCCCTCTGGAAGCTGACCCCTGCCAGGGAACTGGCCACCTTCTGGGGCCTGACCGCCCCGTGCGCCAAACCGCTCCTGCATGAGTCCCATGACGTCCTGCTCTGCCTGAGATTTGCCGTAGGACATCCCGGCCCAAAAGGCACCGCCCCCTACGGCCACAACGAGCACCAACACACCTACAACGATCCAAATCTTCTTCATTCCCCTTTTCCCCTCCTTTTCTGATTTCTAATTTCTAGTTTTTAATTTCTCATTCTCACTTCCCATTCGCGTTTCTCTCTGCCAACACCGCCGCCAACGTTGCTTCCGCGTCCAGGGGACTCTCCACCGGCTCATCGGCCACGATCTTGCCATCGAGCAACTGCACGATCCGCCGCGTGTGCGCCGAGGTCTCGGGATCGTGGGTCACAAAGGCCACCGTAATGCCCATCTCGCGATTCAATCGCTGAAAGATGACCATGATCTCAGCTCCAGCGCGGGAGTCCAGGTTGCCGGTCGGCTCGTCGGCCAGGATGATGTCCGGCTCGGTCGCCAGTGCACGGGCGATGGCCACCCGCTGCTGCTCACCGCCGGAAAGCTCATTGGGGCGGTGGTGAATCCGGTCGGCCAGGCCCACCATTTCCAGCGCCTCCGTGACCCGCCGTCGGCGTTCTCGCCCATTGACGCCCCGATAGACCAGCGGCAATTCCACGTTTTGCAGTGCCGTCGTACGAGGAAGCAGGTTGAAGGTTTGGAACACAAACCCGATTTTGCGATTGCGGATCTCGGCCAGGGCGTTGTCGCTCAGCCGCTTCACGTCCACGCCGTCCAGGTAATACTCTCCTGACGTCGGCTGATCCAGGCAGCCCAGCACGTTCATCATAGTGGATTTGCCAGAGCCGGACGGCCCCATGATGGACAATAACTCGCCTGCGTCCACCTGCAAGGAGACCCCACGCAGAGCATGAACTTCTATGTCACCGCCCATGCGGTAAACCTTGGTGATATCGCGTATCTCGATCAGTGACTTGTCAGACATTGTCCTTTCCTCTATATCACTCTGAGTAACAAGGCCAGGAGAAAGATCGCTAGCGCTCCCAGCAGTGGGTAGAGTAAGCAGCCCCAACAACCCCAGCCAAACGGCCTCCAGTGCCTTCTCGGTCGCCATGGCCCTGGGCGAAAGAAGGGCCGCCTATAGGGTCTGAACCTGGGCCTCCTCATGAACGTTCACCTCCTCCACACCCAAGGGCACGGTTGTTTTCACACAGCCTCATTATAACAGACTCTTGTAAAGATTTGATGAAGAAATGATGAAATCATGGTAAAGAATAGAAGTGGATGTATCCTGATGGGGCCCTGATCATTTCCTCTGGCCACGTTCTTGCAGGGCGATGAGGGAAGCGCGGGGCATTGCGTTTTTGGACTGGATATGTTATAATGTGACGCCTGTGAAATGTCCACCATGTCTTGAGAACACAATCTTGAGGAGTGGTAATGCCCATCAAGGTGCTGTCGGAGGAGGTCGCATCTAAGATCGCAGCTGGCGAAGTGGTAGAGCGGCCGGCCTCCGTGGTCAAAGAGCTAGTCGAGAACTCCATAGACGCCGGGGCCAAGGAGATCAAGGTCGAGGTGCGCCAGGGTGGACGCCGCTTGATGCGGGTGATGGACGACGGGACGGGAATCCCCGCTGAGGAGGTCGAGCTGGCCTTTGCCCGCCACGCCACCAGTAAGATCGCCAGCGTGGAGGAGCTGTCCTCAATCGCCACCCTGGGCTTTCGGGGCGAGGCGTTAGCCAGCATCGCCGCCGTGAGCCAGTTGACCATAGTCACCAGGGCAGCCGAGGAGAATGTCGGCACGCTGTTGCGTCTGGAAGGCAGCAGGGTCACTCAGCGCCAGAAGAAAGGCTGCCCCCAGGGCACGGTGGTCACGGTGGAGAACCTGTTCTACAACGTCCCCGCCCGCCTGAAATTCCTGCGCACCGAAGTCACCGAGCGAAAGCACATTGACGGCCTGATCTACCGCTATGGGATGGCCTATCCTCACCTGCGCTTCAGCCTCTTGAACGATGGACGGCCGACCTTTCAGTCCCTGGGTACCGGCAAGCTGTACGATGTGCTCATCAAAGTCTATGGGCTGGAAATCGCGCAGCAGATGATTGAAGTCGTAAGTCCTAAGTCCGAAGCCGTAAATCCTCAAGCCGAAGACTCAGGACGTAGGACATCGGACTCAGGACGGATAGACGTGTATGGTTACATCAGCACCCCTTCCGTGCATCGAGCCAACCGCAACTACCTGACCTTCTTCGTCAATGGCCGCTGGGTGCAGGACCGCATGCTCAGTTATGCCGTGAGCGAGGCATACCATACCCTGCTGCCCACGGGCCGTTACCCCATCGTCGTTCTCCGCCTGGAGCTGGATCCTTCCCAGGTTGACATCAACGTTCACCCCACCAAGAGCGAGATCAGATTCCTGGACAGCAACGCCGTCTTCGCTGCCGTGCAAAAGGCGGTGCGCCGTACCCTGGTTGATCAGACGCCCGTCCCTGAGATGATGGGCCGACCCGCGCAGTGGTCTGCGGCGGAAATGGAGAGGCGTCGCAAGTTGGTCGAGGTGGGTACCCAGACACAGTTGGCATTGGAGGCGCAGCGAACGGCCGGGGTCGAAGCGCCATCGGCTTTCGAGTTCCCTGAGCTTGCCAAACTGCCACCCTTGCGGGTGCTGGGCCAGATCGCTCAGACGTACATCATCGCCGAGGGGCCCGAGGGGTTGTATCTCATTGACCAGCACGCCGCCCACGAACGGGTGCTCTACGAACGGCTCATGGCCGAGCGGGCTAAGATGGCCGTCACCTCGCAAGCGCTGTTGGAACCGTTGACCATGGAGTTGGCCAGTGTCACAGGCGAGGGAAGTCTGGTGTTTCTGAATCAGTTGGGCTTCGACATTGAGCCTTTTGGCGGGGAGACGGTTCTGGTGCGGGCTGTGCCAGTCATGCTGGCCCAGGGTGATATCGGCCAGGCCATCGTCGAAATCGTTGATGGGTTGACCGAGGGTGGGGTAGCAGAAGCAGGGGCGGAGAAGGCATTGATAAGCCTAGTCTGTCACAGCGCAGTTCGGGCTGGGAAGACCCTCTCCCTGAACGAGATGCGGGATTTGATCCGCCAGTTGGAGGCCACGACCATGCCGCGCACCTGTCCCCATGGCCGCCCGACGATGATTCATCTGAGCGCTGCACAACTGGCACGGGAATTTGGTCGGAGGTGATGGTTCGAGAGCTGACTTGCAAAATCGCTTCGTTGGCAGTATAATAAAATCAGCGGGGAAGTGTCGGAATTGGCAGACGAGCGTGACTTAGGATCACGTGGGCCTAGCCCGTGAGAGTTCAAATCTCTCCTTCCCCACCAACCAATCGCTTCTCTTCATTATTGCGGGCATCTCCCCGCCGGTTCGAGCAAGCCCCAGCGGGGGGTTTTTGGTTTTGAGAACATAGTGATGATAGATAACAGCCGGGTCGTAGTAGCCATGAGCGGCGGGGTGGATAGCTCCACTGCGGCAGCCCTTCTGGTGGAGCAGGGCTACGACGTGATAGGCGTGATGATGCGCCTTTGGGCCGAGGAGGGCGAGGGCGGCTCAACCAACCGCTGTTGCTCCCTCGAAGCCATCGAAGACGCCCGCCGTGTCTGCTACACCCTGGACATCCCCTTCTACCTGATCAACTTCGAGCAGGAATTCAAGAGGCAAGTCGTTGACCTCTTCATCGCCGAATACGCTCGCGGACGCACCCCCAATCCCTGCCTGACCTGCAACCGCCACATCAAGTTCGATCTCTTGCTCCGCCGTGCCCTGGCTATGGATGCCCAATACCTGGCCACGGGCCACTATGCCAGAGTACGGCAGGTGAACGGTGGTTATCAGCTTCTCAAGGGCTGCGACAGTAGCAAGGACCAGTCCTACGTGCTCTACATGCTGGGGCAGAAAGAGCTCCAGCACCTCCTCCTGCCTTTGGGCGACTACACCAAGCAGCAGGTACGGGCC
>CAZQDO010000210.1:6558-9902 GCA_964592085.1 uncultured Anaerolineae bacterium
TCTGTCCGTAGCTGACAGGGCTGAAAGCCAGGATCTCTGCTTTCTCTTGGACAACGACTACCGCCGCTTTCTGCAGGCCCATGCACCAGAGACCATTCGGCCTGGCCCTATCTTGGACACAGTGGGACGTACTATCGGTCAGCACAAGGGGCTGCCCTTCTACACCATCGGCCAGCGGGAGGGTCTGGGTATTGCCGCTCCAGAAGCCCTCTACGTCATGCAGATTGATGTGGCTGGCAACGCGCTGGTGGTGGGCACCAAAGCGGAGCTGGGGCAGCGGGAGCTGGTGGCTACAGAGGTTAATTACGTCTCTGGGCGGATTCCTCAAGGACCCCTGGAGATCACGGCCAAGATCCGTTACAAAGCCATCGAGTCCGAGGCCATTCTCACTCCTCTCCAGGATAGCCGGGCTCAAGTTAGATTCGTCCAGCCGCAGCGGGACATCACGCCGGGACAGGGCGTCGTCTTCTATCAAGGCGAGGTCGTGCTCGGTGGGGGGATCATCAGTTAAAATGCAGATACTTTTCTCGCCTCCTTTGATCTTATCACTCATCACCGCCAGTGCCTACGCTGCCTTTTTCAACCTGTGGCAGGGAGGGAGCGCCAGGGACCTGCTGATCTATCTGGTAGCCTGCTGGCTGGGCTTCGCTATCGGGGAGCTTGTAGGGGATTTCCTGGGCCTGGACATCCTGATGATTGGCGAAATCCACGTTCTGGAAGGAACCGCCGGGGCTCTGGTGCTTTTGTTCCTGGCTAAGTGGTTAAAGCCGTGACAGCTTTGATCGCGTCTTGACTATCTGGTGGGCGTGTGATATAATGATGCACATCCAGCGTTAAGGAGAGAGCAACGTGAACGAGTCCGAGAAGAAGAACTTCCAGATAGCCCTCATCGGTATCCTGGTGGTCGTAGTCGTGTTGTTGGTCGTGATGTGCTATCTGCTCTTTATCTCGCCAACGCAGACCGCCATCATTCGAGACATCTCTGTTATCATCCTCGCCCTGGAGTCCATCGTGGTGCTGCTGCTCCTGGGTGTGGTCATCGGCATGTTGTGGTGGTTGATCCAGACCCTGGAGAAGAAAATCACGCCGATCCTCGATACCACCAACGAGACGGTCAACAACGTGAGTGAGACAGCCAACACTGTGCGGGGAACGGCCACTTTTATGAGCGACACGGTGGTCTCGCCCGTGATCAAAGTGGCCAGTTACGCATCTGGGGTGAAGAAAACGATACAAACGCTGACCAAATGGCGAAGTATGCGCAGTGACTAGAGCGCACAACTAAATCCTTGAGATAGGAGGGAGTGACAATGGCTAACGACAACGGGAGTGGCTGGTTTGTGGCCGGATTCATCATCGGCGGGTTGGTGGGGTTCGCGGCAGGCTTGCTCATGGCCCCTCAGGCCGGCGAGGAGACTCAGGCGCAACTCAGGGAGAAGGGCATCGAGCTCAAGAGCAGAGCCGAGGAACTGGCAGAAGAGGCCAGAAAGGCAGCCGACGAGCTTCGGGAGAAGGGCCCGGTTACCATAAAGGGGCGAATCGAGGAGGCCATCGCCGAAGGCAAGGAGGCAGCAGCCCAGAGGAAGGAAGAACTGGTGGCTAAGCTGGAGGAAGCAAAGGGCCAAGCCACGGCTGAAGCTGAGGCCTAATCCTCGACCATTTGCTGTCTTCTCGTCTGAATGGTCTCCCCCATGGGTGTTGCCGAACCATCGTCGGGTTGCCTGGGGCTAAACCGCTCGGCCGATGGTTCGACAAGCTCACCATACGACTCAAGTCGAAGCCCCTGAGCTGAAAGGGCAAAGGGCGCTGAAAGCACCCTGGAGCTAAGTGCCCTTCAGGGTGCTTTGCTCTTTCTGCCATTCTATCCTCCAGGTCAAGAACAAAAAATGGGTAGACGAGAGAAAGACAAGTCACCGCATTGGCAATGCCATTGGCCTAATCCACACGTTGGTCGCTATTGGAAACGGCAACTGTCGAAAGCGCGACGCAGATTTGCCAGGCAAATGCTGCTGGATGGGCGCGGCAAAGAGCCATTGCATTATGAACGCGAATGTAATTGGAAGACGTGGTGAAGCACTGCCAATGCTTCCGGCTGTGCATGGTCTAGCAGGCAATGCAGAAATGACGCAGCAACTCTAATCAACAGCGATGGAAAAAGAAGATTTCCAAATCGGCGTGGAATTCTATACCGCCTCTGGAAAGTGGCGTTGCACCGACATTGGTACACGAGTCATCGTGGCAATTAAGCTCGACCAAGAGGATTCTCGAAAGTATAGTGGACCACCCTATTCGATAGCGGAACACGTGTTTGACGAATACGACTTGGGTGGATGCAGTCTTGACCCAAAGGACTTTGAATAGGCAATCAGATAATTGTGATTCGGTCGTTCAGGGATACAGGAACTCAAGACGTTTTTGACGGCAAGAACACGAAGGCTGCTCGTCGAAGGTGTCCTCAATCTTTGTGGAGAATCGCTGCTCGAAAGCTCGACCAGCTTGACTCTGTCATTTCTCTCAATGAATTGCGTGTCCCTCCCGGTAACTGCCTGGAGGCTCTCAAGGGGGATCGAGAAGGTCAGCATAGTATCCGGATTAACGAGCGATACCGCGTCTGTTTTGTTTGGACTGACATCGGACCAGATGCGGTTGAAATTGTGGACTACCATTGAGTTAGATTAAGGAGAAGGAGATGGCTCGGGTTCCAACACATCGAGTGCCTACGCATCCAGGGGAGATGCTGCGCGAAGAGTTCCTCATCCCGATGGGAATCACCCAGCGAGAACTAGCGCAGGCGATTCACGTGCCTTACCAGAGGCTCAATGAGCTGGTGAATGGGCGAAGAGGGATGACACCTGGCATAGCCCTGCGGCTGGCAAGATTCTTCGGCACCTCGGCGGATTTCTGGATGAATTTGCAACAGCGTTGGGATTTGTATCATGCCCAGCAGGCTGAAGCAAGGCAATTGGAGATCATCCAGCCCTACGTCACTACGGCCAGTGTAGCGGGGTAAACGCACAGTGCTGTCCACTATGAATGCTTATCCACAGGTAGAGGCAGTTAAACCTCTAGAAGACAAGTGTCTGTTGGTTGTTTTTAGCAATGGAGTCGAGAAGGTCTACGATTGCAAGTCCCTGCTTGAAAACGAAATCTTCAGGCCCTTGACCGACGATGTGCTGTTTAGGTGCGTAAAGACTGACCACGGTGGTTATGGAATAATCTGGAACGACGAGATAGACCTGAGTGAATCGGAGCTGTGGCTACATGGCGTGTTAGCCGCATAGCGGCAACGCTCAAGAGGGAGGCTATTCAGGCATGGCGATGAGATTTCCTGTATCATCTGATTT
>CAZQDO010000211.1:0-2995 GCA_964592085.1 uncultured Anaerolineae bacterium
CGCATGTCCGGTGGTGTGGGAGGGGGGCGGTTAGGCCGTCCCCCTATCCCGATTGACGTTTCACGTGCTTTCCAGAAGTTCTCAGGAGGATAGTAAGTTATGAGAGCAAACTACCAGGTCAACGCCACCACGCAATTCCGCGTGCTGTCCGATGATCAAATCGAGGAAGTCTTCCACTCCGCCCTCGATGTCCTGGAACGGGTGGGTACGCGGGTTTACGGAGAGGAGGGGCTGGCTCTGTTGCGCGATGCCGGTTGCCTGGTCAGTGATGGAGATCGGGTGCGCATCCCGTCCTGGCTGGTCAAAGACGCGCTGAACACCACGCCAGAGCGGATCGTCGTCGCCGGGCGGGACCGCCATCAGCGGGTCATCCTGGAGAAGGACAAGATCTACTTCGGCACCGGCTCCGATTGTCCCTCCCTCGTAGATCCCTACACCGACGAGGTACGCAAATATACCTATCAGGACGTTTACAACGCAGCCAGGATCAGCGATGCCCTGCCTCACATTGACTTCCACATGTCGCTGGGGCTGACCTCTGGCGTGCCGGTGCTTACCTACGACCGCCACCAATTCCTGGCCATGTTGCAGGGCACGTCCAAGCCGCTGGTCATCACCACGGTAGACAAAGCGGGGCTGGCCGATCAGTACCGCATGGCCTGCGAGGTGCTGGGCGGGCCGGAGGAGTTCGCCCAGGCGCCCCTCTTCGTCGTCTACATCGAGCCCAGCTCCCCCCTGAGCAACTCCGTCGAAGCGGTGGAGAAGATCCTGTACGCGGCAGAGATGGGCATCCCCGCCATCTACACGCCGTGCACCATGTGTGGAGCTACGGCGCCGGTGACGCTGGCTGGCGGCATGGTGCAGTGCCTGGCCGAATGTCTGGTGGGGGTGGTGCTGGCCCAGCTCAAGCGCAAGGGCGCCGCGGTCATCATCGGCGGCGTGCAGTCCGCCATAGACATGGCCACGTCCATCCTGTCCTACGGCGCGCCGGAGATGGTGCTGCTCAGCGCGGCCATGACCGACGTCACCAAGTGGCTGCGGATACCCATGTTCTCCACCGCTGGCTGTTCGGACTCCAAAGTCCTCGACCAGCAGGCGGCCATCGAAGCAGCCATGTCTGTGACCGTCGCTGCGCTATCGGGCGCCAATCTGATTCACGACGTCGGCTACCTGGAATCGGGCCTGCTGGGCTCCTACGATATGCTGGTGATGTCCAACGAGGTCATCGGCATGGCCAAGCGCATCCTGAAGGGCGTCACGGTCACTCCGGAGACATTGGCCGTGGACGTCATCGAGCGGGTAGGGCCTGGCGGCCACTATCTGACTCAGGAGCACACGCGCCAGCACTTCAGGGAAGAGATATGGTTCCCCGCCCTGGTGGATCGGCAGATGCGCCGGGGTTGGGAAGCCAGCGGCAAGAAGACCATGGCCGAGCGGGTGCGGGCCAGGGTGAAGGACATCTTGGAGCATCACCAGCCGCTGCCTATCTCTGCTGAGGTGGAAGCCAGGCTGAAGGGGATCGTTGCTGAGGCTGACGAGCGTCACAAAAACTAAAGAGGGTGAGTGATGGAGCGGAGATCTATATCGGCGATGGGCTGATCTGGCTCTCAGTGGAGATGAGGAATGTCGAGGATATGATCGCCGACCTGGAGCAGATGGACCAGGTTACCTATCGGCGTTCGAGCTTCTCCACCCGGATTTGGTTCTCGAGTTGCCCGAGTTCGGGATCCCCGGTCACCAAGACGGCGCCCATTTCTGCGGCAGTTGCTACGGCAAAAGCATCTGCGTAGGAGATGGCATAACACATCTTGAATCCAGCGGCGGCGAACACTGCCTCATCAGTGGCAGGGACAACTGTCAGGGAGAGACGGCGAATCTCATCCAATGTCTTCTGGGCCTCGCTCTCGCCTTTGACCTTGCCGATGCGGTAGGCAACCTCACCGAGGTTGATGATGGAGACGAGCAATTCGATGTTCCCTTTCTCTGCTTCCTCCATCAACTGCTTGACCTGGGAGGCAGCGGGCTCTTCTTTCTGCAGGAAAGCCAGAATCGCCCAGGCATCAAGCGCGAATCGCCGCTTCATCCTTTACCTCCTGTTGGTGCTCTGCCTCCAGGTCAGCCAGGAAATCGGCATCGGTGTATTTGCCGTATAGGACATCAACTGGAGAGGTCATCACTGGCTCCAGGATGATTTTACCCTCCCGAAGCTGAACGTGGAATTGGGTACCGGTTCGAAGCTTCAGAGCCTGTCGTATCGCTCTAGGGATGACTAATTGACCTTTGGATGACAGTCGGGCCAACATAGCTTTTACCTCCTCTTCGCGCCTTACTTTTTCTCTCTGTATTGTAAGACAAAGAGACATGCTTGTCAAATTCCTGTGTGTCTTGTTGGGGGAAAGGAGCACATGGGAAACGGAAACGATCTGGTAGCTCAGTTCATCGCCGACGCCACGTGGGACACGCTTCCCGCGCCGGTGCAGCGCAAGGCACGCATGGCCCTGCTGGACATCCTGGGGGCCACGCTGGTGGGCACGTTGACGCCCATCAGCCGCATCACGACGGACTACGCCGTCGAGACCTGGCCGGGCGACGAGGCCACTATCCTGCTGCACGGCCAGCGGGCCTCGGCCATCGGCGCTGCCTTCGCCAACGGCTACGCAGCCAACGGCATAGACATTGACGATTGCGCCCTGTACACCAAGGGGCATCCCGGCGCACAGATCTTCCCCACCGCGCTGGCCCTGGCCGAGAAGCTGAGGCTGGACGGCTCGCAGATGATGACGGCCCTGGTCGTCGGCTACGAGGTGGCACATCGCACCGCTCGCATCTGGCACGACCACCACGCCATCTACCAGGCATGCGGCTCGTGGGGCTCGGTGGCTTGCGCTGCTGTGGCCAGTCATTTGCTGCACCTGCCGCCGGAGCAGATCAAGCACGCCCTGGGCATCGCCGAGTCCGTGGCTGAGGACAGCAGCCTGTTGCTGCGCTGCCCGGA
>CAZQDO010000211.1:3005-9882 GCA_964592085.1 uncultured Anaerolineae bacterium
ATCCAGCGATGGTCAAGCACGGCATCGGCTGGGGAGCAATGAACGGCATCATGTCCGCCCAGCTTGCCCAACGCGGCTTCAGCGGCATCCCCAGCATCCTGGGCTTCGAGCGCTACCGCGACTGGGTGTCCGACGTCGGTCAGCACTATATCATGACGGATGGAGTGATCTTCAAGGAGTACGCCTGCTGCGCCTGGGACCATCCCGCTCTGGACGCCGCGCGGGGTCTGCTCCATCAGCACAATTTCGAGGTGGACGACATTGCCCATATCCGTGTCGAAGGGTTCCACGAAACGGTACGGCTGGGGACGAAGCTGCCGGCCACTACTGAGGAAGCGCAGTTCAATCTGGCCTGGCCGCTGGCGGTGTTTCTCCTCGACGGTGAGATCGGTCCGGATCAAATACTGGAGCACCGCTTCGACGACCAGCGAGTACGAACGCTGGCCAGCAAAATCGAGTTGGTGGAGTCGGACGAGCTCAACGAGCTACACCAGCGCGCGGTGAGAGGGGAGCCTGGCGGCAAGTATGCTGCCGTCGTGACCATCACACTGGAGGATGGACGGCAGTTCACTTCGGGGATCATGGACGGCGGCATCAGGCATCCCCAGGGATGGGACGAAAGCCGCGTGGAGGAGAAGTTCCGCTGGCTGGTGAGCCACATATTGGAGGACAGTCGCATCGAACCGCTGGTGGATATGGTGGGGCACTTCGAGGACGTGGACGATGTGCACGAGCTAACACAGTTGGTGGCGCGCTGATTGCGGTGAGACAGAAGTGGAGTCTCAGTAGATCCAAACTTTGAGCAGAGCGGGCTCCCACGCCCGCGGACCGGCGGCATGGGAGCCGCCTCTGCTGGAAATCTTGGATCTACTGAGTCTGCCGTCTGAAACGGCCCAGCCTGGTGCGGTGTCAGGGGATGGTCAGCAGATTCCGGCTTCGTGCATTTGACAAGGCCAAAATAGGAGTATATAATAATGTCCAAACCCTTAAAGTGAAAGGAGTGCCCTGATGAAGAGACTTTCCTGGATTTGGATGCTAGTGCTCATTGCTCTGGTCGCTGGCTGCGGCGGGGGAGGTACTCCTGCCGAACCCTCTCCAGAGACAAAGACTGGTGAGCCTACCATAGAGGCCACGATGCCCGCTGTGGTCGAGATATTGCCTACGCCCACGCCGAAGCCGCCTCCACCAACGCCGACCGATACGCCGGTTCCCCCTTCTCCTACCCCAGAGCCTACGGACACGCCTGAGCCTACTGACACCCCTGTCCCCACCAAGGAAGGCGAGACCCCTGTCCCTACCGCTACTAAGAAGCCACCTACTCCAACCCCGGTCCCGCCGACGCCTACGCCGTCCCCCATTCCTCAAAAGGTGGATGTGCCCATGATCGCCATCCCTGCCGGAGAGTTCACCATGGGGAGCGAAAACGAGGTTGAGCGGCCACCGCACCCGGTCTCCGTAGATGCCTTTGAGATTGACCAGATTGAGGTAACTAACGAGGCATTTGAGAAGTTCGTTGCTGAAACAGGCTATGTCACCGATGCGGAGGAGGCAGGCGACACGTCTTGGCGATACTGGGCTCAGGGCAAGCCCACCCATCCTGTGGTGAAGGTGAGCTGGAACGATGCCAATGCCTATTGTGAGTGGGCTGAGAAGAGGTTGCCTACCGAAGCGGAATGGGAGAAAGCAGCTCGGGGCACCGATGAGCGCACCTATCCCTGGGGGAGCGATTGGGATGTGGACAAAGTGAACGCCAAAGAAGCAGGCTATCGGGGGACCACCATTGTGGGGAGCTTCCCAGCCGGCGCCAGCCCCTACGGGGTGATGGACATGGCAGGCAACGTCGCCGAATGGACCAGCGACTGGTTCCAGCCCTATCCGGGATACCCGGGCGGTGACGGCGCAGCCCAATACTTCGGCGAGAAGTACCGGGTGATTCGCGGAGGTGGGTGGTTCAGCGATCAGAATTTGGTGCGCACCACCTATCGGAGTGCTAGCTCCGAGACTGCGGCCAACGACGACATCGGCTTCCGTTGTGCTAGGTAGCCTATAGACCTTCATGAAGCTGCCCAATTGGGAATGCGCTTATATCCCATCGCCGAAATTACATGACTATCTGCTATCAAAGACACATCCCGTCGGCAGGTGGAAGGCCAGGTTCTTTCGTGCCCTCGGCTTTGACGTAACAAACGCGGATGTGTTGGAGCAGCAATTGATAGCCATTGCTCATTCCGAAGATGTCAAGGATGTCGTGCGGTCGGAACATGGCACGAAGTATGTTATCGAAGCCTCTCTCCAAATCCCTGCAGGTGGCTTTGTGCGGGTGCAGACGGTGTGGATTATCGAGACGGGTCAGGATTATCCACGCTTTGTGACGGCATACCCCGTATGAGCAGACGATCAGGAGATGCAGTATGATTCGTGAACTAGATACGGTCGTTCTCACGCATGATATGGACAACTATGGCCTGAAACAAGGTGATGTAGGTGCAGTGGTGCACTGCTATGGAGATGGCAAGGCGTTCGAGATTGAGTTTGTGACTTCCGAAGGCAAGACAATTGCACTACTTACCCTCAATCCAGCGGATGTCCGGCCATTTAGCGGCAGAGAAGTCCTGCACGCTCGGGAGTTAGCGCAGGTGGCATCGTAATTTCGGATGCTAGTGGCTGTCAGTTGGCTGAAAGGAGGGATGCCTATCGCAGGAAAATGTAGGTACGTTCTGGATTAACCGATTATTTCAAAACTCAAGGAGGAGCTAACAAATGTTTAGGAAAACATTTATCAATCTGGTTATGGTGTTCGCCATGCTGCTGGCTATGGTGAGTGTGGCTAGTGCTGCTCCCCTGGCTCAGGAAGAGCTGACCTACACCATCAAGCTGGGCGATACCCTGTGGGGCCTGGGCGAGAAGTACCTCGGCTCCGGTTTTGCCTGGCCAGCCATCATGGCCGCCACCAACCAGAAGAACATCGAAGACTCAACCTTTGCCTATATCAAGAACGCCGACGTCATCCACCCAGGATGGAAGCTCGCGGTCCCCAGCGAGGCAGATGCCGAGGCGTTCATGGCCGCCTATGATTCCAGCAAGCCTGAGCTGCTGTTCGGCTCGAGGGCCAGCGGCCAGCTCGTCGTTGGTAGCTGGTGGACGGCAGGTGGCGAGGCCGAGGGCCTCAACGGGATGTTCAAGATCTACAAAGAGAAATACCCCGACGTCGAGATCGTCAACGCCACCGTGGCCGGCGGCGCGGGCACCAACTTCAAGGCCGTGCTCAAGACCCGTCTCATCGGCGGCGACCCGCCCGACACCTTCCAGCTCCACGCTGGCTTGGAGGTTGAGAGCTACAGCCCTGAGCAGTATCTGGAAGCCGTTGACGACATCTATGCTTCTGAAGGACTCGAGGCCGTTTTCCCAGCGGACCTCCTGACGCTGCTCAAGGCCTACGGCGGCCACTACTGGGGCGTCCCGGTCAACATCCACCGCTCCAACGTGCTGTGGTACAACAAAGCGGTCTTTGAGGCCAACGGGCTGACGCCACCGGCCAGCTTTGACGAGTTCGTGACTGTGGCCGAGGCGCTGAAGGCCGCAGGCATCACGCCGTTCGTCCTGGGCACCAAGGATGGCTGGGAAGCTGGACACATCTTCGAGGATATCCTGGCTGGCACCCTGGGCGCTGAGGGGTACAGCGGCCTGTGGACGGGGGCTACCCCCTGGACCGGTGATGGTGTTGCCCAGGCGTTGGAAAACTTCAAGATGATGCTCAGCTATGCCAACCCAGATCATTCCGCTCACACCTGGGACAGCGCGGGCGAGTTCCTGATCGCAGGCACGGGCGGCATGATGATCATGGGCGACTGGACCGACGGCTGGTTCACGTCCAAGGGCTTCACCGGCTACGGATGGGCGTCGCCACCGGGCACCCAGGGCATCTTCGTCGCCTTGAGCGACAGCTTTGCCATGCCCGCGGGCGCCCCCAATGCCGAGAACGCCGCCAACTGGCTCAAGGTCTGCGGCTCTCTGGAGGGCCAGGAAGCCTTCAACCCCCAGAAAGGCTCCATCTGCGCCCGCACCGACTGCAACCCGGCGCTGTTCAACGCCTATCTGCAATCGGCTATGGGTGACTGGAGCCAGGACGCCATCGTGGCCAGCATGGTCCATGGCGCAGCGGCGATTGAGTCGTGGCTGACAGACTACAAGGACGTGCTCACCCTGTTCGTTGCCAGCGGTGACGTGGCCGGCGCACAGGCAGGCTTGCAGCAAGCCTGCGTGGACGCTGGCGTCTGCCAGTAAGCATCGCTAACCGGCGAGGCAGCTCAACCTGTTGGGCTGCCTCGCTCCTTGTTTTGGCTCTTGGGGATTTCGCGAGGCCACCGTGTCGGAGTCCTCAACTTGTTGGGGGCTATGCGTCAACCCCGAACAAGTTCGGGACTCCGGCCCGCTACTCACGTCAACCCCCAAAAATTCCCTGTTTTCAGCCTTATTAGATGGAGAGACCTATGCGACGTTTGAATTGGGAGCGGGTTGTCTCAATCCTGCTGATCTCGCCAGCGGTGGTTGCCATCGCTATCTTTGTGTACGGCTTCATCGGCTGGACGGCCTACTCATCGCTGACCAAGTGGGACAAACTCCTCCCCGACTTCACCCTGGTGGGGCTAAGCAATTATCAAAAGCTGTTTGCTAACCAACGTTTTCGGATTGACCTGCGCAACACCGTGGTGTTCACGGTGATATTCTTGATTGCCTGTCTCATCATCGGATTCGCGCTGGCCTTCTTGCTGGATCAGCGCGTCAGGGGCGAGGGAATCTTCCGTAGCATCTACCTGTTTCCGATGTCTATTTCCTTCATCGTCACCGGTGTGGTCTGGCGCTGGCTGCTCAACCCCGGCAGCGCTGAGCTGGGCAGCACGGGGGTCAATGCCTTGTTTGACATGGTCGGGTTGGGTTTCCTCAAGACGGGATGGTACACCGACCCCAAGATCGGGATCAAGGCCGTAGCCATTGCTGCTACCTGGCAGATGTCTGGCTACACCATGGCCATGTACCTGGCCGGCCTGCGCGCCATCCCCGAAGAGTTGCGCGAGGCAGCGCGGGTGGATGGCGCCTCGGAGGTGCAGATCGTCCGGCACATCATTCTGCCCCTCCTACAACCGATCACCCTCAGCGCCGTCATCGTCCTGGGTCACATCTCGCTCAAGATCTACGACCTGATCGTGTCCATGACCGGGCCTGGCATCGGCTTTGCCACCGACGTGCCCGCCTATTACATGTGGGATACCACTTTCAGGGGCAACCATTTCGCCCGGGGGGCAGCGATTGCCATTATCCTACTGGTGATGGTCGCCGTTCTCATCGTCCCATACCTGGTATGGAGCACCCGCACGGAGGCCGAAATATGACCACCCAAACGCGCGAACTGCGTAGAGTCATGGGAAAGATACGCTGGCAGCGTGTAGTACTCTATGCTGTCCTGGTTGCCTTCGCTATCTTTTACCTGATGCCGGTGTACGTCCTGATCGCCACCGGTTTGAAGAGCTTTGCCGAGGTGAATCTGTACCGCATGTGGGACCTGCCGAAAGGGTTGCATTTTGACAGCTATGTCAAGGCCTGGTTCGGCAGCGAAGCGGAGGGGTTCCGTGGGCTCAACGTGAACTTCATGAATAGCGTCTACCTCACCGTTCCGGCCACTATCATTTCAGCCCTATGGGGTTCGATCAACGGCTACATCCTGTCCAAGTGGAAGTTCCGGGGCTCGGACGTGCTCTTCCCACTGCTCCTGTTTGGGATGTTTATTCCCTATCAGAGCATCCTCATCCCGCTGGTGCAGACCCTCCAGAAGATCAATCTCTTTGGAGTGAAGTTCTACGGTTCCATTCCGGGCCTGATCCTGGCCCACGTGATCTATGGCATCCCCATTACCACTCTGATCTTCCGCAACTACTACGCTGGCGTGCCTACGGAGCTAGTCGAGGCATCTCGGATTGATGGGGCCAACATCTTCGGCATTTATCGGTATATACTATTTCCGTTATCTCTGCCGGGCTTCGTAGTGGTGATGATCTGGCAATTCACCTCCATCTGGAACGATTTCCTGTTCGCCGCTACGGTCACCAGCAACCCCGCCACCCAGCCCATCACCGTTGGCCTGAACAACCTGGCCGGCAGCTACATTGTGGAGTGGAACGTGCAGATGGCCGGCGCGCTCATGACCGCGCTGCCCACCCTGCTGGTGTACATCTTCCTGGGCCGCTACTTCATGCGCGGGTTGATGGCGGGGTCGCTGAAAGGTTAGAGAGCTTAATTGAGACCGAAAAAACCAGGGCAGGAGGCTATGATGACGGTCCAAAGTGTGACGTTGCGTTTACCAGAAACGGTGATGCGCCGCGCCCGGCAGACTGCCAGCGCCTTGCAGCGTCCCTTGGAAGAGTTGCTGACCGGTCTAGTCACCGCGGCGTTGCCGGATGTGGAAGATGCGCCACTCGAAGTACAGGCGGAATTGGCTCGCATGACCTGGTTCAGTGACCAGGAGCTTTGGAGCATCGCTCGCAGCACAATGCCGGTTGAACAGCAGGAGCAGTTGCGTTCCCTCGCCGATCTCCAAACTATCCGCGCTTTGACTCCAGCCGAGCAAGAGGCCCTGGACAACTTACGCCTGGAGTATGGTCGGGTGACCTTGCGTAAAGCGCGCGCCTACGCTCTGTTGAGCCTGCGGGGAGGCGCCCCTTTGTTGACTGGCGTCTAGCCTGATGAGCAAGGATACAGGACTGGCGAGACGATGAGCAGTGTTTTGTCAGAATGGGAAAGGGACATCGGAGATGTCCCTTTTCTTTTGTGTGGAGTCTGTGGTATAATAGGTCTCGTCCATAAACCTGAACAGGAGTAGAAA
>CAZQDO010000212.1:0-1957 GCA_964592085.1 uncultured Anaerolineae bacterium
GTGTAGAGTTGATTCGACGTGTCAAGAAGGAGCTGTCCGTCCCTGTTGTGGCCAACGTAATTGGCCTCTCGGACGACGAGGAGGTTTGGGGGCAGACGTGTCTGGATCTGCAACACGCTGGTGCAGACATGATAGAACTGGACTTGAACTGCCATCCAGAAGGGGAGCTCGTAGTGGACGTACCACCCAATCTGGCGCTCTTCGACCGCTTGTCCATTGGCCAGGACCCTGCCATCACCGGGCGGGTCATCAAGGCGGTGAAGCAGGCGGTGGATATCCCAGTCATCGGCAAGCTATCGCCCAGAGCCCCAGACTTGATCGGCGTCGCCCAGGCCTGCGAGGCCAACGGGGCAGACGGCATCAGCGCCATTAACGCCGTGCGTGGCCTGCTCGGCGTGGACATTACCCGGGGAGGCCGACCGCTCTTTCGAGGGGTAGAGGTTCAGGGCCTATGCGCCATCGTAGGGCCAGAGCTGAATCCCATTGGCTTGACCTACACTGCTATGCTGTCCAAGACAGTGGATCTACCTCTCATCAGTGGCGGGGGAGTGATGACCTGGGAGCACGTGGTCGAGCGAATGATGCTCGGCGCACAGCTCGTGGGCATCTGTTCGACGGTGTACCTGAATAGCCTGCAGGCTGTCTCAGACTGCGTAGCGGGCCTGGAGAGCTTTCTGAACGAGTACGGCTATGCTGACTGTGAAGCGATCAGGGGCTGCGGGCTCGAATTCTTCGGCAGAAACGACCAGGCGGTCGTGCAGCCATCGCAACCAGACGATGAAGCCCGAGGCGAGGAGCGTGTAGGGTGGTAGCATAGGCCAACCAGTAGGTCATCCGGTGGTTCTTGGGCAGGCGCCCGAGTGACGCTTGCGCGATCAGGGGTAGAGTCCGTCAAACATCAGGGACTGAAGAGATCAGAGTGGCGGCAGGGCGCTCCGGTGGCGGGTAGGAAGGATTGCTGCAATAGGTTTGCTCACTCTGCCAATCCTCAGGCTCCCTCTTGCCGAGACACGACAACCTGCGCCCGGGTGGCCGCCCCATTTCCAGACATTGCCAGTCCCGTTGGCAGCGGAGGAGTCTTGGGGAGCCAGGGGCAAGCGCCGAAGCACCGCCAACAAGCTGGCCCTGGCGTGTTGGATTGGCTTGCCCGGCGTTGCTACTGCTCTGGGTGGGGGCCATCTGGACAGGCTCGACACCCAGGGATCACGGGCAACCTGCGGAACAGAGCTCAGTCAATTCGCTAATGGATACACGGCCATGCTTCCCAGGATTGTGAATGCATCCCTCGTCAGCGGTCTAGGAGTGATGACCTGACAGTACGTCATCGAGCGACCGATAGTCGCGGTGCAAGCTGAGGGTGCCTGGTCAGCGAGGCGACTGAATAGTCTGTGTGCTGCTTCAGACCGTGGGACCAGCTCGAGGGACCACGTGGACCAGGACGGCCACGCCGATTACACGGAGATCGGACGCAGTACTTCGGCACGCAGTAGATGACCGGAGGTGGCGTGAGTGGGCCGGAATCGGCCTGGAGAAGGAGGTCCCGGGGTGGCTAGCCCTGTTCAGGGATGAAGATCAGATGCTGCCAGCCGAGCGGATGTGCGCTGGCTGCCGTCCTCGCTGCTGGCTCCGGTCCGATGGCACCACCGACACGACATAGGAGCGGTAGACCCATACGCTACTTGTGTCAGAAGCAGTTGTGAGGCAGATTCGGAGATGTTGCGATATATCTTGGGGCGGCTCTTACAGGCATGTGCCGTCGTGTTCGCCGTGAGTATCGGCATCTTTCTGCTGATCTACCTTTCTGGCGATCCGCTCAGCACCATGGTTCCTTTGGATGCCCGGCCTGCGGACGTGCAGGCGATCAGAGCCTACTTTGGCCTGGATCAACCGCTCCACATCCAGTACGTGCTGTTCGTGACGAACGCCTTGCATGGTGATCTCGGGCACTCTTTCAAAT
>CAZQDO010000212.1:1967-5530 GCA_964592085.1 uncultured Anaerolineae bacterium
ACAAGATTCCCTGAACCTGGTGCTCCGCCGACTGCCGGCAACCTTCACGCTGGCCATAACCAGTGTGGTTGTTGCCGTGGCCATCGCTGTGCCACTCGGCATCATTTCCGCGACCCACAGAGGTAGCGTGCTGGATAATCTGGCCACGACCCTGTCCCTGCTTGGGATCTCGACGCCCCAGTTTTGGCTGGGCATCTTGCTGATTCTGCTGTTCGCTGACCGACTTCGTTGGCTGCCTCCGTCGGGGAGGGAGAGTCCGTCGTCCATCATCATGCCGGCCGCCACCATGGCTGCTGCGCAGGTTGGCATGATCACCCGGCTCCTGCGCCGCTGCATGTTGGAGGCGCTCGGCCGAGAATACATAACTACGGCCCGTGCCAAGGGACTGAGGGAGCGGGTTATCAACTATCGGCATGCCTTGAGGAATGCTCTGATTCCCACCGTCACGGTGATCGGCTTGAACCTTGGCACCTTGATCGGTGGCTCAGTGATCATTGAAACAGTTTTCGCCTGGCCCGGGGTGGGCTGGCTGATGAACGAAGCCATCAACGCCCGCGATCTGCCCCTCATACGTGCCGACGTCCTGATCATGGCCATCATTATCACTTTCATCAACCTCGTTGTTGACGTTTCCTACTGCTACTTGGACCCAAGAATAAGGTACCGGTAGGGGGCACAATGCCATGAAGGAGCTGAAGAGATTCTTCCGTAACAGAACGGCGGTGCTTGGCTTGGTGCTCACAGTGCTGTTGGCGTTCACGGCCATCTTTGCACCCCTGCTGGCACCTCACAGCTACAAAGAGCAGAACCTTCCGAAGTCGTTGACCCCGCCATTCTGGTATCCAAGTGGCGACACGACGTACCTGTTGGGCACCGACCACCTGGGCCGAGACGTGCTGACGCGCATCATCTATGGGGTCAGGGTCTCATTCGCGGTGGGTGTCGGCGCTGTTCTTATTGGCGGGACCATCGGGACGCTGATCGGGGCTGTCTCTGGTTTCTTCGGGGGCAAGGTGGACAGCATCCTGATGCGGTTGGCGGATACCCAACTGAGCTTCCCGGCCATCTTTCTTGCTATCGCCGTCATCGCCGTGCTAGGCCGAGGTTTGCTGAATCTGATTCTGGTACTTGGGTTCGTCACCTGGGTCCAGTATGCCAGGGTGGCTCGGGGCGGTGCCTTGGTGGTCAAAGAGAAGGAGTATGTGGCTGCGGCCCGCACCATCGGCGCCACTTCGTTTCACATTATCACCCGCCACATCTTGCCCAACGTCATGCCACCGATCCTGGTCATCGCCACGGTAAACGTATCGACTATGATTCTGTCCGAGGCTGGGCTGAGCTTTCTTGGGTTGGGCGTGCAACCTCCCACGCCGACACTGGGTCAGATGTTGAGCGAGGGAAGGCACGTGTTCAGCATAGCATGGTGGAATGCCGTGTTTCCCGGTCTGGCGATCATGCTGGTAGTGCTCGGCATCAATCTGCTGGGGGATGGGCTGGCAGAGGTACGTTGAGCTTCTGGTTGACGGACCGCCGTGAGGGTAGTCACGGCTGCGTCAGGGAGCCCACCGTGATCGGCCGCTGAGGGTTGCGGCGTCTTCTCCGTCAGGCAGCACGGCGCGGTTCCTGGCGCCTCAGGCCCGCAAGGGGGGTGTGCCCTTGCGGGAACGGTCGTGCGGTAGCGGGCAGTGCGCCTGTTCGTTGGACCATCGCGGGCGGTCGGGTCTACAGGCATCCAGCCACCACAGTACGTCTGTGCGGGATGCCTCGCGTGGACCCAGATGCCGCCCGTTATTCAGGCTGCGGGGACGGTGTCGTGAGCTGCACGCGGTGCGAGAGCTGCTTGGGTTGTGTCCAGCCCCTTTTGGTGAGCAGCGCCAGCAAGACGCTCCGGGCCGCGGGTGCTGCAACGCGTCATGGTGCGCGGGGGGTGCAGGGCAGCTCCCTCTGGCGAGGCGGGCTGGGCGGGACAGGTCTTGAGGAGACGAAGGAGAGAAGGCATAGGAACACCTAAGTTGTCCAGTAGTCGCTATGGTGTGCTGCCGCAGTTTGTCTTTGCCCGGCTCAGCCATCACCTATGCACCGGGACCCTGGTGCCGCTGTTGCCACTGGTGCGCCAAGACCTAGGGCTCAGCTACTTCCAGTCCGGGTTGCTGACCTCGGCTTTCGCGCTGGTGTATGGGTTTACACAGCTACCGATCGTCGTCCTCTCGGAGAGGATCGGCGAAAGAACGGTCATCATCGCGGGTCTGATCGGAATGTCCATCGCGGCGATGGCCGCTGGGTTCGCCGGGGGTTACACCCAACTTCTGGTTTCGCTGGCGCTGATGGGCCTTTGCGGGTCTGGCTACCACGCCCTAGCTTCCTCCTTTCTGTCGCGGTCGTTCTCCAAGGAGAAACGGGGTCAGACGTTGGGACTGCATCTTGCGGGCAGCAAGCTCAGTTTCCTGATCGCTCCCTTTCTGGCTGTACTCATCGCCAGTGTGAGTGGTAGCTGGCGCAGCCCGTTCATAGTGCTGGCTCTTCCGTCTCTTGTGGCGGGGATCTTGCTGTGGGCCACTGTGCCCGGGGAAGGAGTGGTAGAGCAGAAGACAGCTCTTGACTTCAGCCAAGGGACGTTGGGCTGGCGTGTTGTTTTGCGCGATATAGGCCTTCTGCTGATCTTCACCATGGGTTTGTCACTGCTCTCTTTCAGCATATATTCGTTTCTGCCGTTGTACTTGACTGACCAGCATGGCGTTGCCTTCCAGCAGGCAGGTGTTCTCGCGGGGATGATGGTCGGCGTCGGCATCGTGGGTACACCCTTGGGAGGAGCACTGTCGGACAGGCTTGGACGCGACAGGGTGATCCTTTTCTCTATAATCTTGGCAGGCCCAGTGCTCTATCTATTGACGATCACTCCTGTGGGTCTCTGGTTCTTGGGTTTTTTGCTTGTCTTTGGGATCGTAATGAGCCTCCCCTCGGCGGCCACTGAATCCCTGATGGCTGACCGGGTCCCGGGAGCGCGACTGGCTTTGGCCCTGGCTACGTACTATTTCTTCAATCAAGAGTCTTCAAGTGTCATGAACCCTCTGGTGGGACGCTTGATCGACCTGCACGGGATGGATCGCGTTTTCCGGTCGCTGGCGCTGCTTGCGTGCGTGATCTCTGTGGTAGCCTTTGGCAAGCTGTGGCGAGCGGGCAAGGGAGCCGGCGGCGTCCGATGAGAGCCTCGGTACCAGACCCGCTATCACGGCTTCTTTCGGCGTTTACGAGCACGCAGCAGAGCGCGTCCGTGAAAGCTCTCTCAGAACCGATGGTCGTTTCTACGTACATTCTTTCGTGTGCCTAGGAGGCGCTGATGAGCAAAGATGCACTCCTCGGGGATACTCCCGGAACCCGCGTGCTCGCGCTCGGTAACGAGGCCATCGCCAGAGGGGCGATAGAGGCCGGGGTTCAGTTCGCTACGGGCTATCCGGGGACTCCGTCCACAGAAATCATGGAGACGCTCATCGAGGCTGCTCCTCAGTTGGGCTTTGTAGCCTACTGGTCGGTCAACGAGAAGGTCGCCTTCGATGCCGCTACTG
>CAZQDO010000212.1:5540-9869 GCA_964592085.1 uncultured Anaerolineae bacterium
CTCGTTCCATGGCGGTAATGAAGCACGTGGGACTCAACGTGGCCGCTGACTCGCTGCAGCAACTCAAGCTCATAGACATCGCGGGCGGTTTGGTAGTGGTTACGGTGGACGATCCCAGTGGGGTCAGTTCCAATAATGAACAGGACAACCGCTGGTATGCCAAGTTTGCCGGCCTGCCCGCCATTGAGCCTGCCGATTTGGACGAAGCACGAGAGATGACCAAGCGCGCTTTCGAGATCTCGGAGGAGCTGTGCATGCCCGTCATCCTACGCTCAGTCACTCGTCTGGGGCACATGACCGGCGATTTGACACTGGGCGAAATGGGTCCCAAACAGGGAGCACCCCATTTCGATGGCTCGCGGCAGTGGACGCCCTTCCCGTGTCTGGAGCCTGAACGAAGACTCAAGGGGAAGCTGCGCAGGGCCGGGGAGGTCTTGGAGCGGTATCAGTTCGATGAGTACCGGGGGAAGGGAACGGAGAGCATCGGTATCGTAGGAGCCGGCTTTGCCTTCGGCTACGCTCAGGAAGCGGTCGATACGCTGGGACTGAGGGACGAGGTGGCGCTGCTGAAGATCTCCACCGTGAACCCCTTGCCGACGGGGATCATTCACCGACTGCTAGGCCATGTGAGCCAGGTCCTGGTGATCGAGGACGTTACTCCATTCCTGGAGGAGGCGATTAGAGCGCAGGCCCAGGGGACCGACCGCCGGATTCAGATACACGGACGCGGGTCTGGTGCTTTGCCGGAGGTGGGTGAAACGATCCTCGACGATGTAATCTCAGCTCTGGCTGACGTGGCGCGGCGAGAATCCCCCGAGAGAGTGGTTCCCCGTGACGTGCTTCCCGGAAAGGAAAGGGCGGAGTCGTCAGCGGCTGTGCAGAGGTTGATACCGCGCCGGCAGATCGGCTTCTGCGCCGGGTGTCCCCATCGGGCTACATACTACGCGGTGAGCAGGGCGTTGGAGAACCTCGGGGTTGAGGACCCCATTGTCGTGGGCGACATCGGATGCTACGCGTTGGGATTCTATCCGCCCTTCAGTATCCTTCAGACCATGACCTCCATGGGTGCGAGCATGGGCACTTCGGAGGCCTTGGCCCAACTCAACCCCAGCCGGAAAGTGATAGCCTTCATCGGCGACTCAACTTTCTACCACGCCGGTATGCCGGGGCTGCTGCAAATCGCTCACCAACAGAGGCCGGTCTTGATCGTGGCCATGGACAACTCGGTCACAGCCTCCACAGGGCAGCAACCTCACCCCGGCACCTGGCAACTGGCTGATGAGCGGACTGTAATACCCATCGAGGATATAGCCCGCGCTTTCCGGATCCCACACGTGAGGGTGGTGCATTCTCTGCAGATCAAACGCCTGATCCAGGAACTCGAGGAGGCCCTGGCTCTAGAGATCCCTGCCATGATTGTATCTCGGCAGGCATGTGCTTTGGAGCCTGGGCAGAGGCGGAAGAAGCGGATAGTCGTGGCCAGAGTGGATGCGGCCCAATGCGATGGCTGCCTGGTCTGCGTGGAGGAATACGGGTGCCCGGCCTTCGTGGCCGCTGAAGATGGCGGGCGGAGGATCGCCGTCGACTCTTTCCTGTGCAATGGCTGTGGATCTTGCAGGGTGGTGTGTCCGCGGGGGGCGATATACATGGATCGTGTGGAGCGGTAGTGATGGGACGACGTGCGCAAGAGAGCGAAGGGCCTTTCAATCTGATCATCGCCGGAGTAGGTGGACAGGGCAACATTTTCGCCTCGCAGGTTGTGGCGCGGGCTGCCATAGAGGAAGGGTTCTCGGTTCGCATCGCTGAGACCTATGGGGTGACCCAGCGCGGCGGGCCAGTCTACAGTCAGATCCGGATCGGACGCCCGGTCTATGGACCCCTCATACCCAAGGGGCGCTGTCATTTGATCGTGGGGCTAGAGCCCATTGAGGCGCTCCGCAGGGCCGCTGACTATTTGGGGGCGGGGGGCGGAGTGGTTCTCAACTCGCACATCAGTGTTCCTCTGGAAACTCAGTTGGGAAGGCAGCCGGCTTTGGACCTGGAGACCATTGAACGGGAGTTGCGGAAGCTAGGTGCAGAGGAACTCTTGACCGTGGACGCTCGAGCCCTGGCGGAAGAGGCTGGGGGTGCGGCCACGACTAACGTGTTAATGCTTGGGGCTGTGTGTGTATTCGACGCCTTCCCACTGAGCTACGAGTCTGTGGAGAAAGCGCTGAGAGCCGCGACTCGGCCTCGGTTGCTGGAAGCAAACCTGGTTTCCCTGAACAAGGGCAGAGAACATGCCCTGGCCGTCAAGGCCGCGCACCACAACAACTAGGCTGGAACTGGAGGATGGACGATGCCCTTTGACTGGGAGACCAAGTACTGCGACCGGGTGAGTCACATGTACGGCTCCATGACCCGCCAGTTGATGCACTTAACCGCTGACCCTGAAGTGATCTCTTTTGGAGGAGGGCTTCCGGCCTGGGATCTCTTCCCCGTGGAGACGGTTAGGGAAATCGTGACTGAGATTCTCGATGGTGACGGACCTGCGATTCTGCAGTATGGGACGTCGGAGGGTTACGAGCAACTGAGATCGGCAGTGGCCCGGAGGTACGCACAGAGAGGGTTTCAGATTGACAAGGATAACGTTCTGATCACCTGCGGATCACAGCAGGGGATTGATCTGGTAGGCAAGCTCTTTCTGGACAAAGGAAGTCAGGTCCTGGTAGAGGATCCTACCTTCTTGACAGCGCTGCAGGCTTTTAGTCTCTTTGAGTCCACGTGTTTGAGCGTTCCCATCGATGAGGATGGGATGAGGATTGACTTGCTGCCGGAAATACTGGAGAGCCACGATGTCAAGTTCATGTACGTCATGCCCAATTTCCAGAATCCCAGCGGCGTGACGCTATCTCTGGAGCGTCGCCAGGGGTTGCTGGAAGTAGCTCAGCGGTGCGGGGTCCCGATCGTGGAGGACGATGCCTATGGCGAGCTGCGCTACAGCGGTGATGTGATGCCATCTCTGAAGCAGCTCGATCATGGCGAGCAGGTGATCTACCTGGGTAGTTTCTCCAAAGTCCTGAGCCCTGGCCTGCGCGTGAGTGCGCTGATCGCGCCAGACGCGGTGATGGAGAAGCTGGTCTTCGCCAAGCAGGCTGCCGATCTCCACACCGACAACCTTGCCCAACGGATTGTGTACGAGTTCTTGGAGCGCGGTCTCTTGGACCCTCATATCCAGGTGATCGTCAACAGCTACCGCGGCAGGCGCGATGCGATGCTCCAGGCCATGGACAGACACTTCCCCGCGGAGGTGACCTGGACCAGGCCGGATGGCGGCATCTTTCTCTGGGTGACACTACCTGAGGGCATGGATGCAGCGGATCTATTCGAGCAGGCTGTCCAGGCGAAGGTGGTCTACGTTCCGGGCAACAACTATTATGCCAACGGCGGGGGAGAGAACAAGATGCGGCTCAACTTCTCTGCCTGTGACCAGAGAACGATTGAGCTTGGGATAGAGCGGCTGGGGAGGGTCATCGCCGAGAACCTCCCCTAACCACGAGAGAGACCCCGATGAGACAACCGAAGGGGCTTCACAGAGTCAAGGTGACGGTAGTAGAGGTCAACGGATGCTGCCGGGCGGCTCACCAGCCAAGTGACGAGGTCATCTTCGGCGAGAACGAGGTGAGAGGAAAGCTCTGCTTCGATGCCATGTGTGGTCTCATGTCTAAGGTCCGCGCACGACGGGATGGCCCTCGCCCCCCGTGGCTTGAGGACAAGAACGAGCCGGTCTTCCATGTGTGCCCTGGCGCAGGCAGTCCCGTCATCTTCGAGGTCAGCAGATCGTCCGGCAATCTGCTGGAGGAATAGGAGAAGCCCCCAGGCCCGTGAGATGATGGGCCTCGCCGCCACCCCCAGCGCGTACTGAGTTCTGCTCACCGAGGGTGGGAAGTACTATACACTCCGAGTGGTGATGCTAACGATGAAGGGGAACGCTGCATAGCGTTCCCCTCTTTTTCGTCCACCGAAACTGACTTGGCCCGTGGCCTCGACGGAGGCCAACACCCCAGCACAGCGTCGATCCAGACCATCACCCCGTGCGATGGGCCCTGTTGGCGAGGGCCTTACCGACCTCGACGACCAGTAGCAAACAGAGCGCCATACAGGCGATCAACCCCCACTGGCTCCAGGCCAGGGGAGCGATGCCCAACAGTGTCCGAAGCGATGGCACCATGAAGGGCAGGACCGCCAGGAGCAGACCGCTCAACACCGCCAGGATCAGCGGTTTGTTCTGGCTCAGAGGAGTCATGCGGCTCAAGGGTCGCCGCATGCTGCGATAGGCAAAGATGTAGA
>CAZQDO010000213.1:0-5105 GCA_964592085.1 uncultured Anaerolineae bacterium
GCCTGTCAAATCCAGCCCCAACGGGGCTTTGTAGACTGAGCCAGGGGCTTGAGCGGAGCGGAGCCCCTGGCGGACTGGCGGACTGTGAAAGAGCACCAGCCATCACCGCGCTAGCAATAGAGTGCGCTATTTCCCTGGCCCGAAGAAGTGATACTGAGGCCGTCCATTGGGCGTGGTTGCAGGGGCGATGTCGGGCGAATAGGCGTAGGTCATGACGCCGTGAGTGATCCAGATGGTCTGAGCTGCCTCGTCCCAGATCTTCTGCATCTCGATGTAGATCTTGGCCCGCTCTTCCAGGTCCAGAGTGACGAGGCCCTTGCGGTGCAGTTCGTCGTATTCCTCGTCACACCAGCACTGCGTGTTCCAGACCGTGACTTGGTCGCAGGTGAACCACATGGTGGCCCAGGCCGGATCGGGCTGCATGGAGTAGTTGCTGGTCAGAAGCTCATTGTCAATGCAAGCCTGCTCGCCAAAGCTGGTGGACCAGTAGGCGCTGGAGTCCATCGCGTTGAGGGTCAGGTTGATGCCGATGTCCTTCAGGTTCTGCTGGGCGATCTCGGCCCAGGTGCGGTACTCGCTGGTGTCCTGCAAGATGAGCTCCAGGTCAAGCGTCTCCAGCCCGGCTGCGGCCATGTATTCCTTGGCCTTCTCTACGTCCCGTTCGTATCGCGGCGCATCCTCCCAGGCGCCCACCAGTCCGGGCGGGACCAGGGCGAATTCCTGCTCGACCTGACCCATGTAGGTGGCCTGCAGGATGCTGGGCACGTCAATGGCGTAGATGATGGCCTTGCGCACATTGATGTCTTGCAGCTTGGGATTCTGGAGGTTCATGGCGATCCAGCGGTAGCGCAGCGAGGGTTTCTTCCAGACCTCGAAGTTGGGGTTGTCCTCGAAACGCTGCACCGACGGGATGGCGATGCGGGCCCAATCAATGTCACCTGCTTCGAGAGCAATCTCAGCGGCCTTATCGTCCTCGATGGGAATCAGGTGGATCTCGTCCCAGTATGGCTCTTCGCCGAAGTAGTCGGGGTTCTTCTTGAGAATGACTTTCTCCTGGGGTCTCCACTCGTCAAACAGATAGGGGCCGCTGCCAATGATGTCCGTGGCGAAGGCTTCGTAACCGATCTCTTCGACGTACTTCTTGCAGATGATGGTGCCGCTGCTCACGGGCATGGTGGAGGTCCACAACGGGGCGAAGGGCTCTTTGAGGATGATCTTGCCCCTGTACTTGTCAATGATCTCGACGTGGTCCAGGGTGGCCCAGTCGTCGGCGTAGGCGGCATCCAGGTCAGGATCAATCATGCGCTCGTAAGAGTACTTGACATCTTCCGTCGTCACCTCACCGTAGCCCTCGTGCCACATCACGCCCTCTTTCAGCTTGAAGCTGATCTCCAGGCCGTCTTCGGACTGTTCGATCGTCTCGGCCAGCTCGTTGCAGAGCTCGTAGGAGTTGGGGCAATAGCGCACCAGGCCGTTGGTGACGGCATTGAAGACCACGCCGTCGTTCTCCGAGATCTGGAAGGCGGGGTCCATGTTCTGGATGTCGCCGTAGAGGCGCACCTTCAGGATCTTGGGCGGCGTCGGCGTGACCACTTTCTCCACGACCACTTCCTTCTCCACCTCGACGGTCTGAATAACTTCCTTCTCGACGACCTTCTCCTTCTCCACCACCACGGTGACCGGTACCTCTTTCTCGACCACCACCTCCTCTTTAACTACCTCAGGGGTGGGCGTGGCACAGGCTGCCAGCAGTAGAGCCGGGATCACCAGAAGGCTGATCCATAGCGAAATCTTGTGTTTCATTGGTAATTCTCCTCCTCGTTGATTGTTGTGTGTCCCCACAGGGACAAATGGAAGAACTAACCAGTATTAGCTTTTTTGCATCACCTCCTCAGTGACGCGGGCATGGGAGCCCGCTCTGCTTCAAACCTTCCACTAGGGCGGAGCCACCAGACGAGAACCCGAGGCTTCTATCCAGTTTCTCACTTGACTGTATAACTTCTTCGTAGTCTTACGAACAGAACTAGTGAGCTTACCCCATAGACAACCGTCATGAAGATTAGAAAAACGGTCAACCCTATGGGCACAACGTTGACCGCAGTAGCATTCGGTATTGCGCTGAAATCAAAGGGGAATATGAATATCAATGATGTAACCACAACGATACCAACGATTTGGACTATTATCTGAGCGGCCGTACGAAACCGGTAATTGTCGTAAAAAATCATTATAGTATAAGCTACTATGGCTAGAATTGATGCTGTAATCGGAATAGGAAGCCAAGTGAAATAGTCAGCAGTTAGCACTGATAGTCGGGTAACATTCCCACCTGGTTCGATGGTGTACCATGCAATATACTCGTGGAAAAAGGCAATCAAGATGAGATTAGCTACAGTCACCAAGATTATGGCAATGTGACTGCCAATGTCATTTGGCTTACTCTGGGGTGATGATTCCATGATTGCCCCTTTTGTACTAGATGAAACTCGGAGCGAACTAACGCGGCGCTGTACCTAGCTTGATGCTCATGGGCCAGAAACTCGGTGCTGTGACTCAAGCCCCCATCAGTTCGCGGCGCGCTCGCTCTATGATCTCGTCCAGTTGCCGGCTCACGTCATCTGACAACGGTTCGACCTCATGAGTTTGCAGGATCTCTTTGGCCCGCGCCCTGGCCCTGGCCACCACACCGGTTCTCTCGTCATCACCTGAAGCACCCCCGCGCTCGCTCACGCCTGGCACCCAGAGGGCACCCTTCCGCATCTGCCGTACCGTGTGCCGCTCTCCCAGGAAAACGCCATCTCGCGGGATCACCTCTCGCATCACGTCGAAGGCCAGCGCCTCTTCGCTCACCTCGCAGCCAGAGACGATGTGTTTCATGAGACTGATGATCTCTTCGTCCATGACGGCGGTCTCCAGGCTGCCGACCAGCCCGCCCGCCATTCCCACGCCCGACAGAATGTCAACGCCCGCCAGGGCCGGCGTGAAGGCATTGGCGAACCGCTCGTAGGCGAATTGCGGATCGAAGAGGGCCGAACTGGTGGCAAAGCCGTAGGAGTCACACGGCAGACCCAACCGATGGGCCAGTTGGGCCGCGCAGGCCCCTGTCATGCCGACCTCTGGCCCGCCCCAGGTGGACATGGCCGTCCGCAGATCAATGGGGCCGATGCGCGAGCAGTATGAGACGAGAGTGCCGGGCCTGGCAGCGGCGGCGATCACGAAACTGGCCAAAATCTCGGCGTGCTGTTGAGCCAGAGCTCCGGCCATGGTGATGGGACCGGTCGCGCCCAAAGACGGGGCCGGCAGCGAGTGGAACGGCGCTCCAGACTCCGCCACCGCCATGATTGCAGCAGCGACGTTGTCAGGGAATGTCAGGGGGCTAACCGGTGAGACGCTGACGGACATGGTGGGATGCTGGCGGAATGTTTCCATCCCACCACAGCAGGCGGCTGCCATCTCCACGACGTAGGAGACGTTCTCAGGCCTCTCAATGGCTGCCGACGAAACGGGCTTTCGGGTGTTGCGCAGCATCGCATCCGTGGAGGCCACAAACAGGAGTTCGGGTGGCACATCCTGCGCCCCAAATAGAGAGGTGATCTCGTCTACGTTGGGCAATGCGTCGAGCAGGCGAGTGACATCGGCGATGTCCTTCAGAAGGGCGGGGCGACGTTCTCCAGTGTCCAAATCAAGAGTGAACGGCTGGCCGCCGCCATTGTGGAAGCGAATCTGTCCGTCGCCGAAGGTGAAGGCGGGAGATCCGTCGCGGTTAAAGACCTCTGTGTGGGCAGTGACATTGTTCAGCGCCCACTGCACCACATCGCGAGAGACAAACACGCGACCCTTCTCGATCCTGCATCCGCGCCCATGCAGCATCTCTGTAGCGGTCGCGTGCTGCAACGATATGCCGACCTCATCCAGCAGCCTGTAGGCGGTCTCCTCGATCTGGTCGAGGGCCTCTTCAGACAGAAAATGGAGATACAAACGGTCTTCTGGCATGGGCGGTGTCCCTTTCGTCAAAATGGAGAATTTGGTAGTGGGGAAGGTGTTGGACCAGCGAACATCTCTGAACTCTGGCAATTATGGCATACCCCTTCTGATTTGTCAAATCCCACCGTCGGGAACTCCCCTCGTTCCTCAATAGCCAAGTAGTTTCTTCTTCGGCTCGTCTCCTTGTCTTTTCGCAGCTTCTTGAGTATAATCCAGTGGTAAGCGTAACGAGCCTATGCGCATTGCGCAGCTTATGCCACAGCTAGTGTGAATAGGCACCAAGGGATCACAACGAACGGAGAAGAGACCATGTCAAAACAATTGATCGTCAATGCCGACGACTACGGCAAAACGGAGGGAGTATCACAAGGCATCATCCAGGCCCATCGCCAGGGTATCGTGACCAGCACCACGGTGATGATGAATATGCCCTACGCAAAGGAAGCCCTAAGACTGGCTGATGATTGCCCAGACCTGGGGGTGGGCGTGCACCTGGTTTTCACCGCCTGGCGGCCCCTTCTCCCTCCAGCGGAAGTGCCCAGCCTGGTGGACGAAGCGGGTTATTTCCATAGTCAAGAAGCGATCCTGTCCCACCTTTCGACAGAGTTCAGGACAGGCCCGAACCGAATAGACACAGATGAATTGAAAGCCGAGCTCAAAGCCCAGATTGAGCACTTTCGCGCATCAGGACGCGAGCCCGACCACCTGGACTTCCACCACTTCATCCACATCTACCCGCCCTTCTTCGCCGTTTATGTCGAGCTAGCTGCGGAGTATGGTTTGCCCATGCGGCTACCCTTTCCCCCTGAGGAGGAATGGGACGAGGCAGCGGCCAGTGAGTCCATGGCCCAAGGGCTCCCGCCCGACCTTCTGCGGGAGATAGCGCGCCAGGACATCGGCCTGGTACAAGCCAAAGGGATACCCCACCCCGATCGCTTCATCCAAAGCTTCTCCGGCGAGACCCTGACCTTAGAAACCTTGCTCAGCATCCTGGAGGCTCTGCCTGAAGGCATCAGTGAGCTATTGACCCACCCTGGCTTCGCCGACGAGGAACTCCTGGTCAGGAGCACCTACGCCAAAGAGCGGGAAAGGGAACTGGAGCTGTTATGTCACTCCAAGGT
>CAZQDO010000213.1:5115-9866 GCA_964592085.1 uncultured Anaerolineae bacterium
GTTAAAGAGAGGATCGGCGAGCTGGGCATCGCGTTGGTGAACTTCGGTGTTTTGAAGCAAGGATGAATTGAGGAGATGCCATGCGAGTCATAGCGGGGAAGGCCAAGGGTAGGAAACTGCGGCCAGTGCCGGGCAACGTCGCCCGTCCCATCACCGACCGGGTCAAGGAGTCGCTTTTCAACATCCTGGGCGACGAGGTGGTAGACGCCCTCTTCCTAGACCTCTTCGCCGGCACGGGGAGCGTGGGCATCGAGGCCCTCAGCCGTGGGGCGCGGCGAGCCGTCTTCGTGGAACGGAACCAGCGTGCCATCGAAACCATCAGGGAGAACCTGAAAACAACGGGACTGGCCCCTCAAGCAGAGGTAATCCAGGACGATGTCTTCAGGTTTCTGGCCAGGGGACCGGCGGAGAGCTTCGACCTGATCTACATCGCCCCGCCGCAGTACAGGGGCCTCTGGGCGGAGACACTATTGGCTTTGGATGGGAAAGACCTCTTGACTGAGGACGGCCTGGCCATCGCCCAGATCTTTCCCAAAGAATATCAAGATCTGGAACTCACGAGCCTTGCTCTCGTGGATCAACGCAAATATGGCAGCACCATGCTGTGCTTCTACGGCCCCAAAAGCAGATCATGATTGAGGAGGGCCTGCCATCCGTCTACGTCGGCAACGTCCCCAACCACGAGCGCAACAACACCTTCTGTCTGTTCCCAGTGTGGGGGGGGTGAATCATCCACCGCGTGTATTTCGGCGTGATCTCGATGGACACGGAACAGGGAAAATACCGGTTCTGTGGACAGGAGATACCCGGCATCTGGTGGGATTGACCTCTATAGGATGTGTCTCTGTGGGAGGGAAAAGTGGAGATCATTAGGGTTCTATTGGCCGACGACCACCCAGTGGTGAGATTGGGCATAAAGACCGAGCTTGATGGCGCGGACGGAATCGAAGTTGTCGGGGAAGCATCCAGCGGCGATGAGGCACTTCGCCTCGTCGAGGAGCTTCGTCCAGATATTCTGGTTTTGGACGTGGTGATGCCGGGGATGGATGGGGTAGAGGCAACTCGCCTTTTGCGAGAAAGGCACCCCGATTTGCGCATCCTGGCCCTCAGCGCCTACGATGAGAATGAGTGCGTGTTCGGGATTCTCAAGGCAGGGGCTATCGGCTATGTGCTCAAGGAAGAAGCGTTGGAAACGATAGTCAAGGCCATTCGTGTTGCCTGCCGTGGCGAGACCTGGCTTAGCCCAAAGGTTGCGGAGAAGGTGAAAAGGAGGGCAATAGGCGAGAAAGAAGGGGTTCCCCTCACCGAGAGGGAGCTTGAGGTGTTGAGGTTGATGGCCAAGGGATGGAGAAACAGGCAGATTGCCAAGGGGCTCTCCATCAGCGAAGGGACGGTGAAGAACCACGTGACCAACATTTACGGCAAGTTGGGGATACACTCGCGGGCCGAGGTAGTGGCCTGGGCGTGGCAGCAGGGGCTGGTCAATCCGGACGACGAGCAGGGTCAAAGTCACAGGCGTATAGGGTAAAAGTCATAGAGCAAAACGTGACTCTTACCTCATGACAAGCGAGCTGACTTGTGATATACTGGTAGTTGCCACCGAAAAGTCCGGTGAGTATCTCAAGTCACAGGAGGTTTGAAATGCGTAAGGTCAAGTTTCTCTGGGTGTTCGTGTTGCTGGCGCTGGCGGTGAGTGCTGGCCCCAGCACAGCAGGGGGACAAGGGCCTCTGCCTCAGGGCGACGTGGGAGCTATCGCGACTCCTCAGCCGCCGGGAGAAGATTTGCAGCCTGGTGTGAGGGAGTTCATCGCCGGTAGTTTCCTGTCCCACGCCGCCGACTATCCGGACCCCAACGAACCAGTTGAGGTACTCAAGCTGTACCTGCAGGGTATACAAATGCTGCGAGATGGAAAGGTGAACGAGGCAGTAGCTCTCTTTAAGACAGCAGTGGGTAGCTATCCCGATTGCCGCCACGCTCACGCCGGCCTGGGTAGGGCTTTGAGACAGAAACATCAAGACAGTCGGGCCGAGGATGATTTGCACGCTGCGGTCCAAGAATTCATCCTCGCTGATGAGATTGGGATGAAGTATGGGCGAGTTCACTACACCCGCCCGATTGCGGAAGGCTTGGGCCATTTGTGGGACTTGACTGCGTTGGATAGCTTCTTCCGGAAGGCGCTGGAGCAAGGAAATGAGCCCTACCTGGCAAGCCTGCACTATGCCCAGGGGCTGAGTCTTCTTGAGGATGGGCGAGCAGAAGAGTGGTACAAAAAGGCCATGGCTGTGGAGCCCAAGGGCGTGGCCGACGTTGTGGCATACTACGCCGAATGGCTGCTGGATCACGGGCGTGAGGCAGAAGTCGTAGCGCTTGTCCATGATGACATCCGGGTCGAGTACACGCATTTCTTGAAAGGTGTGGCTCTGGAACGGTTGGGGCGGCAGGAGGACGCCAGAAGAGAATATGAACGCTACTGTGAGATGAGTGCCGACTTCCCGGCACCGGCAAGGTATCGTATTGAAGGCAGCAAGGCTCAGGCTGGAGTAGTCTTTGAAGGGGATAGGGATATCCTCTGGTTGCGGTCCACCGAGAGTGAGGCCAGAGAGGAGCTCTCTAAGGTGATCGCTGGTGAAGCCAATACTGAATCGCTGGGTGGCAAGCGGGCGGTTGGCTGGACGGTGCGCACCCGCGTATTCCGCGCCTATTACGTGGATAAATGGTGTGGGGGCTATAGCGACTACCCCAACACCTGGAACGCAGAGCCCCCTGATGCATCTCTGGCTGACAAATATGTGGCAATCTGTGAGCCGGCTAGTCAGTTTACTAAAGCTGATGATGGGACTCCAACCACTGACCAGGTTGCCTGGGATGTTTGGCATGGGAGAGTGCCAGACCCCGTAGTTGGCGCATGCTGGAGTGGTTACATTGTTATGGGTGGGACCTGCGATGGTCTGTGCAGCAATCAGGCAGTAGATGGGGCCTTTACACATGGGCCGGCGTGGATATATAGTGACTACGCTGGAACCCCTCCGGATTACCATCCCAGCTCTGACTGCAGTAGGTATAAGGAGGAAACGTGCCCGAATGGAGGGGATGATAACTGGTTCTACGAAATCAAATGATTGAACTTGGGCCGCGAAACTTGGATTCAATGTCTCTCGAAAGGGATGGCTCCCTCCATAACTTTTGGTGATCCTCAATAATCATGGCGCACTGCCCTTGAGGAGCGAATTTCATGATGACCAAAGGTAGGCAATTCTTCTGGATTGGGTTCACTATGTGTCTGACCTTCATGGCGCTGGTCGTCGCTTGTTCAGTCAGGCTATCTCCATCCACACAGACCGCCGCGCCACCTTCACCCACCCTCACGTTCACCGCATCGCCACAGCCGACGCATGATTCCGTTTCACCTTCGCCTACCCCTACCCTGACTTCATCGCCGCAACCGACGGCCACGCCAATCCCGCCTTCTCCCACACCCACCTTCACCCCCCCGCCGCAGCCGACGCCCACACCTTCTCCCTTCGCTCCGCCGACAGCTATATCCACCCCGCCCGCGGCACTGCCCTCCGGGATCACACTGCTGGCCTCAGTGCCCATCTCGATCTCGTTGGGGGGCGTATCTGGCCTGGAGTACTCTCCAATAGACTGGTCACCCGATGGTACGGTCCTCGCTTATGGCTGGGGAGGAGGCATCTGGGTTGTCCGGCCACCTACGTATGAGCCGTCTCTCTTGGTCAATCTTCCAGAGGCAGGACAGACAAGAGAGGTAAGTTGGTCACCGGGGGGACAATACCTGGCTTTCTATGGCACGCAGCTTCTGGAAGAGTTGTGGGGTGGTTTTATCTGGGTCGTCAAGGCCGACGGAACAGGCCTGAAAAACCTGACGGCCGGCGAGCCGTTCGATCCCTACCGCCGCCAGACGATCAACCAATGGTTGGACGATCACACACTGACCATTGATCTCTGGCATGGCACTGGTGCGCAGAGCCTCTGGCAGGTAGACACGGCCAGTGGTGAGAATGCGCGGTTGATCGGCTATGGCGACAGTGCAATTCCTGTCCAGGCCTACGGCGGATCATACGACTGGTCGCCCACGCAGGAGCACATCGCCGTCAATTACCTTTATTATGATCACCTCGTCTTAGTGGACATCGCTCAAGCCAGTGAGATCTGGTTTTCCACCATGGAAGGCCCGTCAGTCGAGCGCTTCCTGGACTGGGCCCAGGACGGCCAGCGGTTTCTGTACACTCAATGGCATCAAGATGAGAGAGTACACAACCTGTGGTTGTGGGATATAGTGCGAAGTGAGGGAGAGAAACTATTGCCCCACGTTGCTCAGGCCACATTCTCTCCAGATGGATCGCAGGTTGCTTTCTTGCAGCAGGAGGATCATCCATGGCAACCGCCGTGCGAAATCTCTCCGGCAGTATCTTCTGAAAGGGAGTTACCTGCCCTGACCTTGGGGCTGTTAGACCTGGTCACAGGGAAAATTGTCTTGTATGGCCCGGCCGGCTATAAAGCGCAAGAGGTGCCACGGGAACCTCGTTACTGGCAACCCGGTCGTCCTGCCTGGTCACCTGACGGAGAACTGATCATCTACTGGGGGGAAGAAGGCGACGTCTGGGCCACCTCCGCCGACGGCGCATGGCAAAAGCGATTGACTCGGGAGTTGGAGATTGTCCAGATCCTATGGTCGCCCGACGGGGACAAACTAGCGCTGCGATCATTCGACCAAGCCTGGATCATAGAG
>CAZQDO010000214.1:0-9859 GCA_964592085.1 uncultured Anaerolineae bacterium
TCGTGTCACCTTTTGGGGAGCAGTGGACACCCAGCACGCACTGCCCTTCGGCACGGCTGCGGACGTGCAGGCCGAAGTGCGACGACGGATTCAAGACCTGGCGCCGGGTGGCGGCTATGTCCTGGCGGCAGTGCACAACATCCAGCCCGAAGTTCCCCCGGAGAACATCTGCGCCATGTTCGAGGCTGCCCGGATGTTGGACCAGGTGCAACGCACTTCGGCAAAGTGCGTTGCACCTAGAATTGAGGAGGTTCAAGAATGACCGAAACCAAGAAAGCGAAGGTCGGCTTGTTGGGCATGATGACTGAGTATTACGAGCGCTGGCCTGAGATCAAGCCCATGCTGGCCGAGTTCGGTGAGGAGTTGGTGGAGACCCTCTCGCCTTTCGCTGAAGTTGAGTTCCCTGGCGTATGTACCACCCGCACGCAGGTAGATCAGGCGATAGCAGGCTTTGAGGCCGATGGCAAGGATCTCCTCCTGGTCGTCCTGCTCAGCTACGCCCCCAGCCACATCTCCCTGCCCGCGCTGAAGCGCACGCGCCTGCCCATCCTGTTTTTCAATACCCAGCCGTTGTACGCCATCACGAAGGATACCCGCTCCGCCGACACCACCAGGAGCCATGGTCTGTGCGGCATGCAGGATTTGGCCAACGTGCTGCTGCGGGCGGGGTGCAGGTTCCACATCGCGACGGGCTACTATAAAGATGAACAGACCTTGGCCGAAGTCAAGTCCTGGTGCGACGCGGCGCGCACGGCGAGCTTCGTGCGCCACATGCGCGTCGGGTTGCTTGGTCATCCAATGGAGGGCATGGGCGACTTCGGCTTTGACGAGACGGCCCTGCTCGACCAGGTCGGCGTCGAAGTGCGGCATATCGCTATGAAGGCCCTGGCTGAACGGGCCAAAGCTGCCCCCAAAGACGAGATCGCTAGGCAGATGGCTGAGGATCGCCAGCGTTTTCAGGTGCAGCCAGACATCACCGAGGGCGAACACGAGGCCAGCTCGCGGCTGGAGTGGGCGCTGCGCGAGATATTGATCGAGCGCGAGATGCACGGTTTTGCCTTTGACTTTTTGTCCGTCGAGGAGGACGGCTGGCTGGAGACACTGCCCTTTCTGGCCGCCTCCAAGCTGCTGGCCGAGGGGTACGGCTTTGGCGGCGAAGGGGACGTGACCAGCGCCGCGGCTGTGGCCATGATGGCTGAGCTGGCAGGCGCGGCCAACTTCACTGAAATGTTCACGATGGACTTTGCCGGCAACTCGATCCTGATGATGCACATGGGCGAGTCCAACTGGAAGATGGCGCGCAAAGACGAGCCCATCCAGTTGCTGCGCAGCACCCTGGGCATGGCGTATGTGCGCTTCGAGCCATTGCTGCTCACCTTTAGCCTGGAGCCCGGCGAGGTCACCCTGGTCAGCCTCACCACCGTCGCCGGCGGGAAGTTCAAGTTGATCGTGACGGAGGGTGAGGTGGTTGATTTCCCCTACGTCGCTGATCTGTCCCGACCCCACTACAAACTTCGGCCCGATGGCGATCTGAACGACTTCTTGACTCGCTTCAGCCTGGAAGGCGGCTCGCATCACCAGGCCATGGCTTACGGCCGCTGGGCGGGCACCATTGAGAAACTTGCCGCCCTATTGGGGATCGAGTATGCGCGTGTGTAATCTACGAAACTGGAGGAATAACCCATGATCTGCTTTGTGGACATTGAGCACGAAAAGGCCCTGCGTGAGGAGGAGAAGCGGACGTGGCACCTGGGCCGCCGGGCGGTCGTCAAGCTGAAGCTGGAGGAGATCTCTGGCGAGCCTTGTCTCCTGCAACGCTACCCGAGCGTGACCCGGCAGCGGCTGGCTGAGTGGGGGATCAAAGCGCTGGTCATCAGCGGCAACTCCACCGACTGGGTAGAATATGGCGACTTCGAGCTCGCTGAGATGCTTGACATCATTCGGGCGGCAGAGCTACCCATCATCGGGCTGTGCGGTGGGGGACAACTCATCGCCATGGCGCACGGGGCGGCCCTTGGCCCCATGCGGCGATTGAGAGAGGGCGAGAGCGACTCAAACCCGGATTATAGCCCCGGATACTTCAAGGAAAGGGAGCACATGCCGGTGCGAGTCGTTCAACCGGATCCCTTGTTTGAGGGACTGGGCAGAGAGCCGGTGTTCTGGGAATCGCACTACTGGGAGATGAAAGAGGTTCCGCCGGGGTTTGAGCTGCTGGCTTCTACCGACGAGTGTCCCATCCAGGTCATCCGTCAGGTGGGCAAGCCAGTCTACGGTACCCAGTTCCACCCTGAGCGCTACACAGACGAGTATCCCGATGGCCGAAAGCTGTTGGCCAATTTCTTCAAGGTAGCGGGTATTATTCGATGAGGGAGAAGAGCGATGTCGGACGTGAAGCGCGTCAAGCTGGCGGTGGCTGGTGGGCGTCGTGGCGCGGCCTTCGATGAGGCACTGGAATCCCTTCGAGACCGGGTGAAACTGACGGCCATCTGCGACCCATCCGAAGAAGTGCTGACCAGGTGGAAGGACAACTACCCGGGCATCGAGGCATTCGTTTGTTATGATGATCTGCTGGAATCGGGGGATTGCAGCGCCGTCTTTGTCGCCACGCCCATGGAGCTTCACGCCCGGCAGGCCATCAAGGCGCTACAGGCTGGCAAACACGTGCTGAGCGAAGTCACCGCCGCTACCACACTGGACGAGTGCTGGCAACTGGTTGAGACCGTGGAAAACACGGGGCTGGCCTACATGCTGGCAGAGAACTACTGCTACATGCGGCCCAACATGATGGTGCTGAACATGGTGCAACAGGGTGTCTTTGGTGAAATCACCTACGCCGAAGGAGCCTACATCCACGATTGTCGGGATTTGATCTTTGCCGACGAAGGTGACATAACCTGGCGCGGGGAGATGCGGCTTCAGTACAATGGCAATACGTACCCCACGCACTCGCTGGGGCCGGTTGCTCAGTGGGTGGGCGCGACTCGAAGAGGGGGCGACCGCCTGGTTTCCACCGCCACCTGGATGAGTCCAGCGCGGGCCGTATCGTCCTATGTCAGGGACAGATTCGGCCTCGATCATCCCGCTGCCAGGGACGATTTCTGGGTGCTTGGCGATTCAGCCACCACCATCGTGCAGACTGAGAAGGGGGTCGTGATCGTTCTGCGCATGGACAGCAATTCCCCGCGTCCGCACAACATGGCCCACTATGCCCTCCAGGGCACCCGCGCAGCGTACCTCTCGGCTCGACATGCCAAAGAGGACCCTTTGATCTGGATTGATGGCCGCAGTCCGGGCCGGAGCCCAGGCGAGGCCGAATGGCAATCGTTGTGGGAGTACAGTCCGCAATACGAGCATCCCAGTTGGCGAGATTGGGGGGAGCAAGCCAGACAGACCGGGCACGGCGGGGGGGACTTCCTTGTCCTCAAAGACTTTCTGGACGCTATCCAGACCGGAGCCAGTCCTCCCATAGACGTTTACGACGCGGTGACCTGGAGCTCCATCATGCCGCTATCCATTCAGTCGGTGGCGCAGGGCGGCGTGCCGGTGGAAGTCCCCGATTTCGCAAGAGGAAGGGTAACTGCTCACCCTCCCGCAGGCTTAGCAGGTAGTATCGGATAAAACGCTATCTCTGGGCGGATGCTCAAACACCAAATCTCCCAAGAGCAACCTGCGGGAGGGTGATTACGAGGAGGTGGCCTCCGCGGGAGTACAAGAACCACGAAATTCGCTCATGTACCTAGTGGTAACTTCACCATGAAACAGCTCCCTTGGCCCAAGACGCTCTCCACCTCGACCGTCCCCCCCATTGCTTCAGTCAGCTCTCTCACCAGTGCCAGGCCCAGGCCGGCGCCACGGCTGTCCTCGGCGCGGGCGCTCTCCCCTCGATAGAATCGCTCCCAAACGTGCGGCAACTCATCAGACGGAATGCCTTCGCCAGTGTCGCGCACCTCGATGCGCACAGCCTCTTCCTCGGCGGTGGCCATCACTGCGACGATGCCGCCCGGTGGCGTGTGGCGTACCGCGTTGTGCAGGAGATTGCTCAGTGCTTGCTCCAGTCGTCGCCCGTCGGCCAGCGCTGACGGCAAATCGGGCGGCACCTGGGCCACCACCTCGACGCGCCCACTTTGCCATGCCAGTGGCGCTACGGTATCCACCGTCCGGCGCGCGATTGCGCCCACGTCCACAGGCTCGCAGGCCAGCGCCAGCTCGCCCACCTCGGCTCGTGAGAGGGTGAAAAGATCCTCGATCAATATTTGCAGGTGCCCGACCTCGCGTTTCATTACCTCCAGATCGTGTCGCAGCTTGGGCGGCTCTTCGTCCCCGCTGGCGAGGGTTGATTCCAGGTAGCCTCGGATCGTCGCCACGGGTGTGCGCAGCTCGTGGGATACATTGGCCATCAAATCGCGCCGTGACTGGAGCAGGACAGTCACCTTGTCGCGCTCAGCTTGCAGCTCGTCCACCGTTCGCTCCAGGTCGTCCGCCATGGCATTGAAGTTGGCCTGAAGTTGTGCGACCTCATCCTGGCCCATCACGTCAATCCGCGCTGTGTAGTCGCCGTCGCGCAGAGACTTGGCCGCAACAGCCAGGGCCTCCAGTCGGCGCGTAGTGCGGCGTGCCACAAAGTAGGAGAAGATGGCCGATGGAGGGAGCACCACTGTCAGCAGGATGACCGTCATAATCGCTATGACGCCGAAAAGCGGGAAGATGGTCAAGATGATGCGGTCAACGATCAGCGCCGCCAGCCCTCCCTCTTCCGGCACGAAGCTACCTGAGGGACTCGTCAACATGACCGAAAACGTCACCAGGATCGCGAACAGGACAACCGCCAGCACAACTACCATGAGATGGGCGTGGGTCAGTGCCCAGAGCAGCCGTCGGCGTCGCAGCCGATCCCAGAATCGCCATAGCCATAGGCCAATGCGGAAGACCAGGAAAGCCGGTCCGCTGGCAGCTAACACAAGAGAAAATCCGACAACGCCGGGGTTGGTACTGGCCAGCCACTCCCCCCATCCTAGCAGGAAGACGATGGCCGATAGCCCTACGCTCAGCATCAAGCTCAAGGCAACCGCCGCCATGCCTTCTCTGACGAGACGTCGCCACACCTGGCGATGATCAGACCATCGCAGCCGAAGTGAACAGAGCAAGGCGCAGACCAAGTTCAGGAAGAGGAAACTTTGCTGAATAACGTTGGGCTGCACAAAATCACTGGTCAGTATCAAGCTGATCGTCAGGATGGCACCCGCGAAAAACGTCTCAGCGAGCGCGCGCAGTATGCCAACTCGCCAGAACAACGAAAGCCGTCTTTTCTCGCTCATTCTTCCCGCCTCAGACGATACCCGATGCCCCACACGGTTTCAATCGCTTCGCCCAAATCCCCCAGCTTTCTCCGCAGCCGCAGGATGGCGTTGTCCACCGAGCGGTCGCCGATCACGTAGCTCTCACCCCAGACCGTGTCGAGCAGATAGGCACGGCTGAAGGCCCGCCCCGGATTGCGCAACAACAGGTGCAGCAGCTCGAACTCCGTCCGCGTGAGATCCAATGGCTCATCGGCGAGGGTGGCCTGATATGCCTGGGGATCGAGACGCAGTGGGCCGTACTTGATCACGGCGGCGCTCCCAGCGCGGTCGGTTTCCAGGATCTCGTGCACCCGCTCAATGCGGCGCAGCAGCGCCCGCACCCGGGCCATCAGCTCGCGCATGCTGAAGGGTTTGGTCAGGTAATCGTCCGCCCCGACTTCGAGGCCGATGACGCGGTCGGCCTCCTCGTCCCGGGCGGTCAGCATCAGCACTGGGGTGGCGGATGATTGCCGTATCCGACGCAACACCTCTAGCCCATCCAGCCTGGGCAACATCCAATCCAGAATCACCAGGTCGGGCTGGCGGCTGGTGTGCAACTGCAAGGCGGTCAACCCGTCGCCGGCGTGCGACACTTCGTAGCCCGCCGTCTCCAGTTCGCGCACAATCACCTGTGCCAGATCCGATGCATCCTCGACCAGCAGAATCGTCGTCATTTGTTCCTACTCCTCACCTACTCACCTGGTTGTCGCCACAGGTACCAGGTGACGGTCACCAGGACAATCAGTGCGCCCAAAGCTTGCCAGGGGGATGTCAGACGCTCGCCGAGAAGCAGCGCAGCGATGGAAAGCGCGCTCACCAGCCGCCAGGCCAGCAGGCTGCTCACCAATGGCGCGCCGAGGTGCCGCAGCGCGCTGATCTGGCTCGTGTTTGCGCCCAGCAGTACGCCCAGCGAGTACGCGCCGAAGATCAGCCAATCGGTTGGGCCGATAGCCCGCCAGCGGCTCCAGTCTTCTCCGAGCAGAAAGCTCAACAGTGCCGACATGCTGAGCAGGGTCATAACTTGCACCAGAAGAACGGCCTGGCCCGGCACGTCGTCCAGGGCCGTGCGGCGCACGATGATCATGTACACGGCCAGGGAGAAGGTGCTGATAGATGCCAGGGCGATGCCTATCCAGTCGGACGGTGTCAGAGCCAACTGCACACCTGCCCGCCCCATGTTGCCACTCATCATCAGGAGCGCGCCCACCGACGATAGCATGATGGCTCGCCCCGTGTAGGGCGGAATGGGTTCGCGAAGGAAGATGGTGTTGAGCAGGGCTACGATGAAGGGCGTCATCAGGGTGATGAGCTGCACATAGATCGCCAGCGTGAAGCGGGCAGCCAGTAAGTTCGTGATTCCCCGCACGAAGACGGTCACTGCAAAGAGCCTCAGGGCGCGCAATCGAAAGAAGCGCCTATCCACGTGAGGCAGGACGACAACCGCCAGCACGGGCGACACAAGCAAGTAGCCCAGGGTCAGCAGCGACATGCTGGGCAGGTGACTGACCGTCTGCAGGTAACGCACGAATACGGGGTAGGCTCCCCAACCTGTGTGAGCGCCGAGGGCGACCAGCATCCAGACCCAAGGGGGTGTCTCACGCCGCATTTCGACGACTGTCCGTTGAGGCATACGACTCCTCAATGATTTCCCACCCCCTTTGCAAAGCATAATCCGACAACTCATCATCAGGGTAGACAGCGACGGGGTTGCCTACCAGTTCGAGTATGGGGACATCGAAGATGCCATCGCCGTAGGAAAAGCTTTGGCCGAAGTCTACCTCCAGGCCACGTTTGGCCAGGAGTTCCCGGAGGAGAGTCACCTTGTCCGGGCCGAAGCAGGGTTTGGTAGCCCGACCGGAGTATCTCCTGTTTCTCAGCTCCAGTCTCGTGCCCACGACATGCTGCACTCCCAACCGCTCTCCAAGGCAAGCCAGCAGCTCCTCAAAAGCGCCGGAGACCAGCACCACCAGGTGGCCTTCGGCCTGATGTTGACGTAAGACCTCGGCTACGTCGGGGCGCAGGGAAGGGATGAGGGCCTGATCGGTGACCCAGCGGAAGATGCCCTGAGCCTCGTCAGGCCGCAGGCCCACCAGGAGCCAGGGCATGTGGTTGATCCACAAGCGGTAGAACCGTTGTCGGCTCAACAGGCCGAGGCGGTACAGCGGCCACAGGGAGTAGTGGATGACCAGAAAAACACTGGCGAGAAGCCGCCGCCGATGGTGTACAGCGAAATATCTGGTAAAAGCACGCCAGACGTGCTCGGTGCACAGGGTACCGTCGAGATCAAAGAAAGCTGCAATCATTGTTCCCCTTTCCAATAGGAGTCTCTGTCAACGAATAGCCAACGAATAAACGAATGGTTTGGAGGTCACTGTTCATTCGTTTATTCGTTGTACCATTCGCTGACAGCAGGGCGCCCAGCCACACCTCCCTCTGGGCTTGACCAACTGTGGGCAGAATTCACCAACGAATAGTCGTTCCTTCGGCGAGGCCCGGCTCCAGCAGCGCCCGCTTGATCATGCCCGTCCGTTGGCCTGAGACGAGCTGCACCTTGAGATCAGGTCGCTTCTGTACCAGGGCGTACATGATCCGGACCTTGGTCAGCATGCCGCCGGTCACATCAACACCAAAAGAGCCAGCCAGCTTATGCTCCACCTGATGGAAGTTCTGGCGTGAGATCTTCGGGATCAACTGAGCGGACTCGTCTCGCAGAGGATCGGCGGTGAAGACGCCCTCTACCTCGCCGGTCAGGACGATCCGCGCGGGCTCAAGGCAATCGGCCAGGTAGGCAAAGATCTGTTCGGTGGAGATGATGGTGCAGCCACGCACCTGGTCCAGGGCCACGTCGCCGTAGACCAGAGGCACCAGGCCGTGATGCAGCACCAGTTCGATGGCCTCTGTTTCCATGCTGATGAGTTCGCCATCCCGGCAGTGGGCCGAAGCCGAGGGCTGGAGGGAGACGACGGACACGCCCTCAGCCAGGAAGATGTCTGTCACCAGGCGGTTGAGGCGGGCGGCGGCCGCACCCGTCTCAGCGTAGCCCCGCCAGTTGGGTGGGCCACCTTCGAGGAGACCGTGGCGCCGAGCGACGAAGTGGCCGAAGGAGCCGCTGCCGTGGCCTATCAGGAGACGGATCTCCGGGTTGGCCTCCAGTGCCTCTTTTATCTCCCGCGCCGCCCACCTGATGACTCCCTCCCTCGCCGTCGCCTCTCTGCCCTTATCAGTGATGAGAGACCCCCCAAGTTTTAAGAACACCAGTTCGTTCATTCCACCTCCATCCAGGCTCCCCCTGCTAGAGGGAGGTGCAGGGTATTCCCCTCCCTGCCAGGGAGGGGCTAGGGGAGGGTGGGTTCCCCATTTGAAAACCCACCCCCTCCTAGCCTCCCCCTGCCAGGGGGAGGTGCAAAAAGACCCTGCCAGCTACGTAGATTGTATCATAGCTGAGGGTCTTTGTAAAGAATGTGAAAGGGCTTCTGGCAAGCGGCGAATCCGCCCACCAGAAGCCCTACCCGCAAGGTTTAGCAAAGAGTTCAAGCCTTGCGTTTTATGGCTGCTACAATCGCGAGGGAAGCAATCGAGGCCAATGTTGCCAACCCGATCCACGAAGGCAACAGCGCAAGCTTGCTTATCGGGACGGTGATCCCGCCGATGGGGGTTGGTGGCGGTGCCTCAATAACTGTCTCAACTGTGCCAGTGGTTGGGCCGTAGTCCGTTCCAGCGGGGTCCTCCCAGGCGACGATTGCCGTGTCAATGAGGGTTGCCCCGACATGGAGGCCGGGGTCCACCGTCACAGTCACGAACACCGACTTGCAGGCGTCGCGGGCAATGGTCCCCAGGTTCCAGGTAACCACGCTGCTTACGTGCGTTCCGCTGGGGTTGGAGCTGACGTAGGTGAGACCAAGTGGAAGAAAGTCGCGCAGGGTGACATTTCTTGCCTCGGCCCCGCCGGTATTACAGACTTCGATCTTGTAGGTGATCTGATCGCCCTGGCGGGCATCTGTTGGGCCGGTCTTGACCGGTGTAAGTTGAGGGTGGGTATTGACCAAAGTCTCCCAGATGTCGCTCGCCGGGCCGTAGTCTTTCCCATCGGCATCACTCCAGGAGACGCTGGCGATGTCCTCAAGTGGCGTATCGTCGGGGACACCGGCGTCTACTCGGGCCGTCAGCGTGACCTGGACACAGTCCCCAGGATCTAGGGTCCCCGGATTCCAGGTGACCACACCGGCTGCATGGGATCCGCCGTGGCTGGAGCTGATGTAGTTCAGCCCGGTGGGGAGGTTGTCGGTCAGGGCCGTGCCTACTGCAGGAGCCCCTCCGACGTTGCAGACTTCGATGGCATAGCTAAGGGTCTCCCCTGGGTAAGCTTTCGCCGGCCCACTCTTGTTGATCGTGAGTTGGGGTTGAGTGTAGACGGTTGTCTGCCAGGTGTCGGTAGATGGGCCGTAGCTCTGGGCCAGGGAGTTCTTCCAGGTGACGCTGGCGGTGTTGATCAAGGGGGTGTTGTTCTCGACGGTGTCATTGAC
>CAZQDO010000215.1:0-9785 GCA_964592085.1 uncultured Anaerolineae bacterium
GTATTTCCCTATCACGCGGGGCGTGTTTCAAAGGCACGTAGGCGACATCAAAGCCGTGGACGGCGTCAGCTTTTTCGTCCGCCGGGCCGAGACCCTGGGCCTGGTAGGAGAAAGCGGCTGCGGCAAGACAACCACAGGCCGCACTGTCTTGCAGCTCTACCGCCCGACTGAGGGAGAGGTCTATTTCGAAGGACAAGACCTCAGCACGATGAAGGGGGAGCAGCTCAGGCGCATGCGCCGCCAGATGCAGATGATCTTTCAGGACCCCTACGCTTCTCTCAATCCCCGTATGACCATCGGCAGCATCGTCGGTGAACCCCTGGAGGTGCACAACATCGCCAAAGGCAAGGAGAAGAGAGAAAGGGTTCAGGAGCTGCTTCGTGTGGTGGGTCTAAACCCCTATTTCATCAATCGCTACCCTCACGAGTTCTCTGGCGGACAGCGGCAGCGCGTTGGCGTGGCTCGGGCCCTGGCTCTAAATCCCTCGTTCATAGTTTGCGACGAGCCGGTCTCATCGGTGGATGTTTCCATCCAGGCTCAGATCGTTAACCTTTTGGAGGATCTTCAGGCCCAGTTCAATATGGCCTATCTCTTCATCGCTCACGACCTGAGCATGGTACGCCATATCAGCAGCCGGGTGGCAGTGATGTACCTGGGAAAGATTGTGGAGCTCACCGGTCGCCATGAGCTTTACGAGAATCCGCTTCATCCCTACACCCAGGCCCTGCTCTCGGCCGTGCCCATCCCAGACCCTGTGGTGGAGGAGAGGCGAAAGCGCATCATCTTGGAGGGCGACGTGCCCAGCCCGGCCCATCCGCCTGAGGGGTGCAACTTCAACACCCGCTGCCCGGTGGTGATGGACATCTGCCAAAAAGAAGATCCGGAATTCAAGGAAGTAGGCAACGAGCACTGGGTGGCCTGTCATCGGGTAGGATAAAGAGCCTGATTCAGATCCGTCGGAGCGATCGGTAGACCTCCAAGGTTTCGGAAGCCACGTTGGCTTTGCGACTGGGCATTGGTGTTTTTGGCTCGTGAGGTGCCTTTCCTTGCCCTCCCAAATTGCGACCTGGCAATTGAGGCCGATACCCCCCGCAGGTTAAGCAATCATGTCAGTTTATAGCTCGAACTCGACCGTGATGCGGTTCTAGCCAGAACTGCTCCTGAACCTGCGGGGGGTGAGTGGTTAACCGCATAAACTGCAAAATTGTGGCACGCTCAAATCAATGCAGGGTTTCCCTCACTTTTGCCGCTGAAAGGCTGGTGCCTTCTCAAGTGAACCAATTGCCCACCCTCCAGGTATAGTAATGGGGGAGGCAGGGTCTCTGCATTGGTGGTTAGCAGCATGATGACAATGCATTCAGTCAGGAGAGACCGATTATGCCCGATAGCGCGCATCAGGAGAGGAGGTGACAAAACGAGACGAGACAGGATAGGGGCAGAGGAATCCTCCGCCCGTAGCTTGATTCACATTCTAAAAACAAAAACCTAAGGAGGAGAAAATGCTTAGCAACAAAAAGTGGACAACCTTGATCGCCCTGGTAGTTATAGCCGCCATGATACTCCCGGCTTGCGCTCCGCCGGCCACCCCTGAGGTGATCGTGAAAGAGGTGCCGGTCGAGAAGAAAGTCGTCGAGACTGTGGTGGTCGAGAAAGAAGTGCCGGTCGAGAAGCAGGTCGTCGAGACCGTGGTGGTCGAGAAGGAAGTGGAGAAAGAAGTGGTCCAGACCGTAGTGGTCGAGAAGGAAGTGGAAGTAGAAGTAGTGGTCACTGCCACGCCTGAGCCGGTCACGGTCTCCAAGGGCGGCACGGTCATCGAGGGCACCTTTGCCGACGCCATGTACCTGAACCCCATCATGCACACTGACACTGCCTCGGCCAGAGTCAACAACTTGCTGTATGACGGCCTGACGGAGATCAATCCCTATGACCTCACCTCCCTGCCTGAACTGGCCGAGCGGTGGGAAGTCTCCGACGACAGCCTGACCTTCACATTCTACCTGCGGGATAATGTCACATTCCACGACGGCGAGCCGTTCACGGCGGACGACGTCAAGTTCACTTACGAAGCGATCCTGAACGAAGACATCAACTCCATCCGTCGCTCCGACCTGGCCGACATCCTGACCCCGGAGCAAATCATCGTCTTGGACGACTATACCATCCAGTTCCAGCTCAGCCAGGTGGATGCCTCCTTCATGTGCTGCAAGACCACCTACGGGATCATCCCTGAGCACATTCTAGGCGAGCTCACACCGGACGAGTTCAACGCGGCCGAGTTCAACACCCTGGCACCGATCGGCACCGGGCCCTACATGTTCCGCGAGTGGGTCAAGGACGATCACGTGGCCCTGGTCAAGAACCCGAACTATTTCCAGGGCGAGCCGAATTTCGACTTCTGGTATCAAAAGGTCGTGGAGGATGCGATCGTCGAGTTCGCCCAGCTTCAGACAGGCGAGGTAGACATTAGCGAGGGCGTGACGTCTTCGCTGTGGGAAGAAGCACTGCAGGTGGAGCAACTGGATTGCGAGACGTACCCTCAGTTTGGTTTCACATTCTACATTTACCAACTGGATCCGGAGAAGACGCCGCTGTTCCTGGACGTGCGCACGCGCAAGGCTCTACTCTATGCGTTGGACCGCCAGGCCATGGTGGACAGCATCATCTTTGGCCTGGGCAGGGTAGCTCACTCTACCATACCGGAGCTCTCCTGGGCGTTCAACCCGGACAACGAGCCCCGGTACGGCTATGACCCGGAGAAGGCCAAGGAATTGCTGGATGAGGCCGGCTGGAAGGACGAGGACGGCGACGGCTTCCGCGAGGCCCACGGCGTGACGGGCGTCGAGGATGGCACCCCTCTCTCCTTTGTGCTCAACACCAATGCCGGCAACACCGAGCGAGAGCAGGTCATCGTAGCCTTCCAGCAGTTCTGGGCGGAGATAGGCGTAGATGCCCAGCCGACGCCCATCGAGTGGAACGCGCTCCTGGCCAAGCTGACCGAGACCTACGAGTTTGAAATGATCGTGGTCGGCTTTGGTTGGGACGTTGACCCCGACCAGAAGACGATGTGGCACACCGACTCCTTCGGCGCCGGCTTCAACATGAACACGTACTCCAACGAGCGCGTGGACGAGATCCTCGACGCCGCTCTGCTGACGGTAGACCAGGAAGAGCGCAAAGAGTACTACTATGAGATGCAGCAGATCCTGGCCGAGGAGGTACCGGCCCCCATCCTCTACTTCAAGGACGGCCTGGGTTGCCATAACAAACGAGTACACGAGCTCTACATCAACGACTTCAACAAGTACTTCAACGCGCACGAATTGTGGGTAGAAAGATAGTCGCTTGAATAGAGAGGGGTGTCTGAGCCGCTAGGCCACAAGACATCGCTACGTTGATGCTCACGCAGGGGCTGGGGCACGGCCGACGTCCCAGCCCCTTTGCACTTCTATAGAAAGCGAGGGAAGAGTCATGGCAGCATTCCTCGTCCGTCGTATCCTACAGTCCATTCCCGTCTTCATCGTCATCACCATCATCACCTTTGCCCTGATCCACGCCGTTCCCGGGGGGCCGACGGCTCACTTCGAGCTGAACGTGGATATCAGCCCGGAGGACATCGCCCGCATCAGGGCCAATATGGGCCTGGACAAGCCCGTGTGGCAGCAGTACCTCATCTGGGTGGGGGTAGCGCCAAACAGCCGGGGGGAGGTTAGCGGTTTACTCCAGGGTGATCTGGGTATTTCCTATATTGACCAATCTTCGGTCGCCAAAAACATCACGGATCGGCTGCCCAACACGTTGATTCTCAGCATCACTGCTCTTGTCATCAGCCTGGGCCTAGCCCTGCCGGTGGGTGTTTGGTCAGCGGTGAAGCAATACTCGATGTTTGACAACGTGTCCACCGTGCTTAGCACGGCCGGCGTATCTATCCCCAGCTTTTGGTTTGGCCTGATCGCCATCCTGCTCTTTTCCGTCGAGCTGGGCTGGCTGCCCTCCTCTGGCATGTATACGCTGGGCCAGGAGAAAAGCCTGGGCGATTTTCTCAAGCATCTGCTCATGCCGGCCGCTATCCTGTCCATCCTGCAGGTCGCCGGTTGGAACCGCTACATCCGGGCCAGCGTGTTGGAGGTGATCCGCCAGGATTATGTGCGCACCGCCCGGGCCAAGGGATTGAAGGAGAGAGTGGTCACCATCCGCCACATCCTGCGCAACGCGCTGATCCCGGTGGCTACCCTGTTGGGGCTGTCGTTGCCCAATCTGGTCGGCGGAGCCATAGTCACCGAGACGATCTTTGGTTGGCCGGGCATGGGCCGTCTGGCCTACCACGCCGCCACCAAACGGGATTATCCCATCGTCATGGGCACCCTGGTGATGGGTACGGTGTTGGTCATCCTGGGCAACCTGCTGGCCGACATCGCCTATGGTTTCCTGGATCCCCGCATCTCAACCGAGTAGCCATCAGGCCTTGGGCATCCTCAGAAGTTCGGCAAGGTCTCCCGGCCGCCGTGGCTGGGCTCGGTCAGAGACCGTCGCCCAACGGAGAGGCCGTGGTAGATAGATCCAGTACCTGAGAAAAGCTGCTAAAGAGGGGCGTCCTCGCCCTGTCCGGGTGGCGAGGACGCCACCCGGGAGCAGGAATTTCCCATCTACTGAGATTAGGAGAAACATCATGACCCCTGGCAATAAAGCTGTCCAAGGAACCCGTAAAACAGTGCAGGAGGCGGCTCTGGCTGATCTGCGGGCCTGGGAAGAACGAGAGACACCTGGGCTCTTACAAATGGCCTGGCAACGTTTTCGGCGGGACAAGCTGGCCATGCTGGGTGGGGCCATTGTCATCGTCTTGGCCCTGGCTGCTATCGGCGCCCCGCTTCTCTCCAAATACGTCACTCGCTACACTCCCCAGCAAATCGAATTGGGCGCCACCCTGAGGCCGATAGGCTATCAGAAGTCTCCTGACCTTCCCGTCCACGTGCTGGGCACCGACGAATTGGGACGCGACGTGCTAACCCGCGTCATCTATGGTGGTCGCGTTTCCCTCTACATCTCGTTTCTGACGGTGCTTGTCTCGATGACCGTTGGCACACTCTTTGGGGCGGCGGCCGGCTTCTACGGAGGGGCGGTTGACAGTGCGCTGATGCGCTTTGTAGATATAGTCTATGCCATTCCCGGCCTGTTTCTGTTGATCCTCATTTCCGTGGTGTTCCGGCCCAACGTGACGGGCATGGCGTTTGTGCTGGCCTCGCTGAATTGGATTGGTGTGTCACGACTGGTGCGAGGGGAATTCCTAACCCTCAAGGCGCGAGATTTTGTGGATGCCGCCCGGGTGGTAGGGGCCAGCAACGTTCGCCTCATCTTCCGTCACATTCTGCCCAACGCCACTTCGCCCATCATCGTCGCCGGCTCGCTGGCCATCGGCAATGTAATCCTGGTCGAGACGGCATTGAGCTTCCTGGGCATGGGGGTGCAGCCACCGACACCCAGTTGGGGCAACATGCTCACCAACGCACGGCAATATCTCTATCGCGCACCGCAGTTGATCGTGATCCCCGGTGTCTTTATCTTCGTTACCGTACTGGCCGCCAATCTGATGGGCAACGGCCTGAGAGATGCCCTTGATCCAAGATTGAGAGAGTGACATCCCATGCCACGTCGTCTTGATGAGAACCTTCTGGTCGCGCAAGTTAGGCTAGAAGGTTTTTTTCCACCCGCAGAAACTTCCCCTCACCCCCTCCCTCTCCCCAACGGGGCGAGGGAGCAAGTCCCCTCTCCCTTTCAGGGAGAGGGGTAGGGTGAGGGTGAGGCGTTTCTGTCCCCTACGAGCAATTCGTAACAGGGAGGGCCTACCACATTCATTGTCGTCATGGTAAGGAGAAGAGCATGACAATCACCGAAAATCGTCTCTTGACCGCTGTGTCATCCTGGGTCCGAAATCGGCTATCGTGCTATGCGTGGCTGGCGCTGGCACTGTGCATCCTGGGGATGGGCGTGCTTGTCGTCCTGTTGGTGCAACCCTCGCCCCCCACCTTCACCGAGGGTTGGTCGGCGCCGCAAGGGATAGACGAAGTCAAGCTGGGGCATCCCCATCGTGCACTTGTGGATCAACAGGACGACATCCACTTGGTGTGGCAGAAGACGGTAGGCCGCAAACTGGTGGCCTTTTATGCCCGCCTGGATCAACATGGCCAGTTCATTGACGGTCCGATCCGCCTTTCGGACCCCAACGTCAATGCAGAGAACGTTGCCCTGGCCTTGACCAGTGAGGAAGCGCCGCTCTGCTTCTGGATCGAAAAAGGCCACGAGGACAACTTGCAGCGTGTGATGATGGCGAGACCGGACACCGGAGAGCCCTCCCAGACTGTCTCGACCTCGCCCAGGATCATGCGAGACCTGACGATGACCAGTGACGAAGAGAGCCGTGTCTTTCTAGCCTGGTCTGACAATCGCCTGGGGCTGTACGACATATGGATGGCTGTCCTGGATGGCGAGGGCAATCTGTCTTTCGAGCGGCAAGTTACCGACACTGGAAGCGCCTTTGTCTTTCAGCCAGCTTTGGCGGCGGGCGGAGGTATGGTACACCTGGTCTATTTCTCTGACGACGTGGTTCATCGAGAGCTGGTTCATCGGGCATACAACGCAGCGGGGGAATCGCTCACCGAGCCACTCGTGCTGAGTCAGGTGCTCCCTTCGCAGGACGATGGAGGGATGGGCTACCCACTGTTGGCCGTGGCAGAACCGAATGGCCAGTTGCGCCTCTACGAATCGCTGGGTTCGATGGTGCGTCAGAGAAAGATCAACGAGGATGGTCAGGTGGTGCAGCCTGCCGCGCCGCTGTTGATGAGCAGTCAGCATTATTCCCAGGTGAGTCTTGCGCGTAGGGAAGAAGAGCAGTGGCTCATCTGGGCCGACTTGCGCCGGAACAGTGACGAGCGCTTCCAGGTCTATGCTGCTCCCCTGGACGAAGCAGGTCGTATCGAAGAAGAGACGCGCCTGACCTTTGCCACCAGCAGCGCGTTGTGGCCGGTGATGGTGCTGGACAGCAAGGGAGGGCGGCACGTCATCTGGCAGGAGAGCACAGGGCCCTATGCTTACCAATTGATGTACATCAACAACCTGGACCCGGCGCGTATCTCTGCCTGGCAACGGTTGGGTTTTTCGGGCGTTGCTGGTGGGTGGGCTTTGCTGTTGGCCCTGGCACAGAGCGCAATCCTGGCCGTCATCACGGCGTTCGTGAACATCTGGCGACCGGCCATTGCCTGGGTCGTGACGGTGCTGGTTCTCCAAATCATTCGCCGTGTCGAAGGCGTCAGGCCCTATGCCAATGCCGTGGCCTGGGTGGTGTTGCTGGCAGTGCTGTTTGTGACCGTCCGCCCTGAGACCAAGACCCTGGGCCAGATGCCTATCGCCGTCGCCGATGCAGCCCACTGGATCATGGGCATCGTTGCTTCGGCGTTGGTGCTCTATCTTGGACGAGTCTGGCGAGACGAGTTTTGCAGCGTTTGGATCTGGGGTGGCATGGCTGGTCTCTGGCTGTGGGCCTACTACTTCTTGAACTTAACCCTCATCCTGCGCGAGGGATTCGCCATATGAAACATTCGATGAACCTTTTGCCCATTTTGTGGGTATAATAGGCGAGGTGACATCCCGCCATAGCACAGGCGACTTTAACTCAGACACGAGCTTTCCCGGAAAGAGTTCAGAGCCCGGTCCTCGGGGCGACTTTCACAGAGTGACTTCGCTGGCGACTCCCTCAAGTCATGTCCTGAGCCTGTTGAAGGGTCGGGGGCTGAGAGCGCCTTCAAGGACTTTCCAGGAGATCTCACGCAGGAGAGGAGGTGATTGAACGGGGTCACAAAAGAGAAAGGGCAGGAGGATCTTCCGCCCATAAGCTGATTCGCATTTTGCAACGCAAACAAACCAAAGGAGGAGAAAATGTTCAACAACAGAAAATGGACAACTCTGATCGCTCTGGTGGCCATAGCCGCCATGATACTCCCGGCCTGCGCTCCGCCGGCTACCCCCGAGGTCATCGTGAAGGAGGTGCCTGTAGAGAAGAAGGTCGTCGAGACCGTGGTGGTCGAGAAGGAAGTGCCAGTTGAGGTCGAGAAAGAGGTCGTCGTCGAGAAAGAGGTCGTCAAGACCGTAGAGGTGGTCAAGGAAGTCGAGAAGGAAGTGGAAAAGGAAGTCGTGGTCACGGCCACGCCGGTACCAGTGAAGGATGTGGTCACCCTGGACATCAACGCCGGTACCGACATCGCAGGGTTGGACCCGCAGCGGGCGGAGGACGTGTGGTCCATCAACGCTATTGAGAGCCTCTTCGTGGGTCTGACCGACTACGACGACGCCACCGGTGAGGTGCTGCCGGAGCTGGCCACTAGCTGGGAGCAGACGATCAACGACGATGGCACCGCCAGTTGGACCTTCCACCTGCGAGACGACTTCAATTGGGTCTACCACAACCCGAAGAATGGCGAGACCAGCATCGTGAGGCCGGTGACGGCGCAGGACGTGGTTTACGCCACGCAGCGCGCCTGCTCGCCAGCGGTAGGCACCTACTACTCCACCATCGTGGGCTCTTTCCTGGTCGGCTGCGAGGACTACCTGGCCTACGATGAAGAGGCGGAAGACGCGCTCCCTCTGGAGGAAGTCATCGCCGGTGTGGGCGTCGAGGCTCCGGATGACACCACGGTCGTGTTCCACCTCTTTGGCCCCGTGGGCTTCTGGCCCTCCATCGCTGGCATGTGGACCATTCGCCCTACAGCCCAGGAGGTCGTCGAGGAGTACGGTGACCGGTGGGTCGAGCCGGGCAACATCGTCACCAGCGGCCCCTTCGTGCTACAGGAGTGGATCCACAGCGTGAGCACCGTCTTCCTGAAGAACCCTCACTGGCCCGACCCCTTCCCGGGCAACGTGGAGAAAGTACAAATGCATTACATAGACGATGTCTCCACCGGGTTCGCCTTCTTCCTGGACAACGGGTTGGATATCAACGCCATCCCCACCGCGGAGCTGGAGGCCTTCAAAGCGGAAAGCCCAGAGCGGACCGAGCAACTCTCCGACCTGGCCGTGTTCTACCTGGGCCTCTTCTTCAACAAGCCGCCCTTCGACGACCAGAGGGTACGGGAGGCATTTGGCTGGGCCCAGGACCGCCAGACCTGGATTGACGTGGCCCGAGCTGGCGAGGGGGTGGTGATGACCCACTTCACGCCGCCCGGCATGTTTGGCGCCCCGCCAGTGGATGAGGTGGGCATTGGCTACGATCCGGAGAAAGCCAGGGCACTGCTGGCCGAGGCCGGCTATCCCAACTGCGAGGGCTTCCCTGAGATAGACTTCATGACCTACAGCGGCGACCGTTCCCGGATGTGGGCCGAGACCTACGTGTCTATCTTTAACGAGAGCCTGGGTTGTCCCATAGACAAATTCAACATCATCCAGCAGGAATTCCGGGTGCTCCTGGCTACCATCAGCCCCGAGACCCCGGACGAGGAGATGCCTCACATGTGGACCGCCGGGTGGGGCCCCGACTACGCCGATGCGGACAACTGGCTGCGGGCAGTCCTCCACTGCGAGGATGGAGAGAACCCCCAAGATCGTCCCTGCTCTGAGGTGGACGACATCATCAAGGCCATGCAGTTCGAGACCGATCCGCAGAAGCGCATTGAGGGGTACCGTCAGGCAGAAAGCATGTTCTTCGACGAGGGCGGGATTTTCCCCTTCCTCCCCACCTTCCTGCGCATCGAGACACAGGCCAAGCAGTCCTGGCTGACACGTGATCCGGCGGAGTTCGGTGG
>CAZQDO010000216.1:0-9783 GCA_964592085.1 uncultured Anaerolineae bacterium
TGATTGCTCAGATGCAGCGGGAGCGAGAGGGTCAACTGCCACTGGAGACTCGCGAGACGCCGGAGGACCTGGGCTTCAAGGTGTTCAAGCTGGCCCCATCCAACTACCAGCTCTGGCGGGGCGTGGGCGAGGACACGCCCGACGCCTACGCTGAACAGATGGCGCTGTTCGCCGATCCGCTGGTGGACGGCTGGACGGCGGAGAACGTGATCTACGAGGTGGCGCTCAAAGAGGGCTACGGGCTGAATTGCCGTATTAACCCCTTCCCCATCCCTCCCCCGCAAGCGGGGGAGGGTGGCGACCGCAGGTCGCCGGGTGGGGGTATCTACCGCATCACCGACCCCGACAAAGAGCAGTCCTTCACCATCTGCCTGAACAACGCCATCGGCCTGGAAGACCTCAGCGCGCTGAACTTGGACAAAGACGACCTGTTCATCTGCCGTGACGTGGCGCTGGACGACGAGGCGGCGGCGAACCTGGCGTTGCAGTGTCGGTTGAAGACGATTTGAGGGGGAGCTATGCAAACAGTTTCCACGACTCTACTGCAAGAAATCACCCGCCGCCTGGTGGACGAGTTTCAACCGGAAGCGATCATCTTGTTTGGCTCTCATGCCTGGGGCAAGCCAAACGAGGACAGCGATCTGGATTTGCTGGTGATCATCTCCCACAGTGACCTTCCGCCCACGCAACGGGCCATGCGGGCTCACCGTAGCTTGCGTGGCCTAGCTGTGCCGATTGACGTGCTGGTCAAGACCCGAGCCGAGGTTGAGCGATACCGTCCTGTCTACGCCTCGTTAGAATGTGAGGTTTTCGAGAAAGGCAAAGTGCTTTATGGAAGCAAAGCGTACTCTGGTAAGAACCTGGTTGATCAAAGCACAGCATGACCTGGCAACGGCGCACAAGTTGTCTTCTGGCCCGAAACCACACCTCCTGGATACAGCCATCTATCATTGCCAACAAGCCGCCGAGAAGGCCACCAAGGGGTTCCTGGTGTTTCACGACCAGCGGTTTGAAAAGACGCATGACATCCGCCTCCTGGTCACCCTGGCCGAGCTTTTTGAACCGAAGTTTTCGACCTGGTTCGATGTAGCAGAGCGACTGACTCCCTACGCCACTGCATTCCGGTACCCCGACGAAATGCTAGAACCGATGCGAGAGGAATTTGACCAGGCCCTGGAATCGGCCGAAGGGTTTTACCAGTTTGTGCTCTCTGTGTTACCTGAAGACGTGAGGCCGTAGGGTTGAATATGGAACTCAAATTCGACGCCAACCAGGACTTTCAACTCCAGGCCATCGAAGCGGTGACGTCCCTCTTTGCCGGCCAGCCGCGCATTGAGACCGATCTCCACTTCACCCTCGGCCCTTCGACCATGCTCAGGACAAGCCAGTCGTCCTTCGCCGCCGTCGCCAACCGGCTGGACTTGAGCGAGGCGGAGCTGCTGGACAACCTGCACGCCGTCCAGGAGGAAAATGGCATCGCGCCCGATCCTGATCTGATCTGCATTGAAGAGCGCATCGAGACGGCTGTCGGTGCCAGGGACGTCCGCTTCTATAACTTCTCCGTCGAGATGGAGACCGGCACGGGCAAGACCTACGTCTACCTGCGCACCGCGCTGGAACTCTACCGTCGCTACGGCCTGCGCAAGTACATCGTCGCCGTGCCCTCGGTGGCCATCCGCGAGGGCGTCCTCAAGACCCTCCAGATCACCGAGAAGCACTTCCGCGAGCTTTACGACAACGCCCCCTATCGCTACTACGCCTACGATTCGGCCAACCTCTCCCAGGTGCGACAGTTCGCCCTCTCCGACGGCGTCGAGATCATGGTGATGACCATTGCGGCTTTCAACAAGGCATCCAACGTCATCCGCCAGACCACCGACCGCTTGCAGGGCGAGACGCCGGTCCACCTGGTCCAGGCCGCCCGCCCCGTGCTCATCCTGGACGAGCCGCAGAACATGGAGAGCGAAAAGAGCGTCGCGGCGCTGGCCGTGCTCAACCCCCTCCTGGCCCTGCGCTACAGTGCCACCCATCGCAACCCCTACAACGTCGTCCACCGCCTCACCCCCTACGAGGCTTACCGGCAAGGGCTGGTCAAGCGCATCGAAGTGGCCTCGGTGATCAGAGAGGGCGACACCGTCCAGCCGTACTTGCGTCTGGACAAGATCGAGGCGAAAAAGAGAACCCTCACCGCGCGGTTGGCCGTCCACAAGCTGATGAAAAGCGGCGTCGTCAAAGAGCGGGTGGTGACCGTCAGGCCGGGCGACTCGTTGCAGGAGAAGACGGGCCGGACAGAATACGCCGGTTTTGACGTTGACGAGATCAGCCTCGGCGGCCGGTACGTGCGCTTCGCCAACAACGTGGAAATCGCGATGGGCCAGGAGCTGGGGGCCGACAAAGAGGCCGTCTTCGAGGCCCAGATTCGCTACACCGTCGAGGAACACGTGCGCAAGCAACGACGGTTGAAAGCCGCCGGCCTCAAGGTGCTGTCCCTGTTCTTCATTGATCGAGTGGACAACTATGCGCGGGAGGACGGCCTCATCCGCCAACTGTTCGTCCGCGCCTTCGACGAGGTGAAGCAAGGCCACCCGGCCTGGCGCGACCGGAACGCGGCGGACGTGCAGGCCGCCTACTTTGCCCAGCGGCGCACCCGCAGCGGCGAGGTCATCCTCGAAGACAGCAAGACCGGCGAGGCCAAAAGGGATCGCGAAGCCTACAACCTGATCATGAAAGACAAAGAGCGGCTGCTCTCATTTGACGAGCCGGTGGCCTTCATCTTCTCCCATTCGGCCTTGCGGGAGGGATGGGACAACCCCAACGTCTTTCAAATCTGCACCCTCAACCAGACGGCGTCCGAGATGAAGAAGCGGCAGGAGGTCGGGCGCGGCGTTCGGCTGGCCGTGGATCAGGTGGGCGAGCGGGTGCGAGATGAGCGTGTCAACGTCCTGACCGTCGTAGCCAACGAAAGCTACGAGCGCTTTGTGGCCCAATTGCAGAGCGAGGTGGCACTGGAGTACCAGGAAGAGATCGAAGCACGCTACGGCAAGTCCATCGCCGATCTGACTGATGAAGAGCGCAGCCAGATCGCCGAGGAATATGGCGAAGGCATCCTGCCGCCCAGGCCGGCCAACGCCCGCAAGCGTGGCGTGGCGCGGCTGCGCAAAGAGTACACCCTCAAGCCTGAGTTCCAGGAGCTTTGGGAGAGAATCAAGCACAAGACCCGCTACGCGGTCAAGATAGACAGCGAGAGGCTGATCCGTGACGTGGTGGTGAAGCTCCGCCGTGAGGAGATCCGCCCGCCCCGGGTCACCATCACCAAAGCCCGCGTGGACGTGGGCCACGAGAGCGTGTTCGAGGCCTTGCAGATGAGCGCGGCCAGAAGCGTCATGAGCCTGGCCGGGCGTTATCCCCTGCCCAACCTGGTTGAGATCATGGCCAACCTGATGCAGCACACCACCCCGCCCATGCGTCTCACACGACGGACCCTGCTGGAGATCATCAAGCGCGCCCCCAATCCACAGGCTGCGTTGGACAATCCCAACGAGTTCGCCACCGCCGCCGTGCGCATCATCAAAGAGAAGCTGGCCGACCAACTGGTGGAGGGCATCCAGTACGAAAAGATCAACCAGTGGTACGAGATGACCCAACTGGACGTCGAGATCCCCGGCTGGGAAGATTACCTGTGGCCAGCCGAGAGATCCGTGTACGACCACGTGGTCTACGATTCCGAGATCGAACGCCAGTTTGTGGAGGGGCTGGAACGCCGGGACGACGTCAAGCTGTACCTCAAGCTTCCCGCCTGGTTCACCGTGGACACCCCCATTGGTGAGTACAACCCGGACTGGGCCATCGTGATGGAGGAGCGGGACGAACACGGCGACCTCACAGACACCCTGTATCTGGTGCGCGAGACCAAGAGTACCCACGACCGCGACCAGTGGCGTTCGGACGAGCGCCGCAAAGTCATCTGCGGTGAGCGACACTTCAAGGACACACTGGGAGTGGACTACAAGGTCGTCACCACTGCTCGTGAACTACCCTGACGCGCCTGTTTAGCTCTGGTGGGCATCTCTCCCGGGGGTAATTTCCCTTTCAACATCTTATGAAAACTAGCCACTCCCTACCCACATAACGCACTGATTGCCTCGCAGCGACGGCCAATCGAGGCACGTTCAAACCCACAATAATCTTATGAATCCATTAGAAGATGACTGTTCTCAAAGGAGGCGGCCATGAGAGACATTCTCAGGCCAAAGAAAATCGTCCTTTTCATTATGTCGATCATGCTGATCTCCATCTCCCCAGTTGATGCCGGTATCCTTCACCTGGGAAGACCTTTTCGCCGGGGTTCCTGATTCAGAGGAGTAGACTATGAGCAACAATACAATCCGCGGGCGTGGGAGCCCGCTCTGCTCAGAACTTGGATCTACTGAGGCGAGCAGAGGCAGGCTGGCTGGCCGTCGTGCCAACGGGTTGCACCGAGCAGCAAGGTCCGCACCTGCCAGTGGACTTCGACACCTGGAAGGAGATTGCAGAGGAGAACTGAGATGACGCTATTCTTCGGTACCATCGTACCGATCTTCATTCTTTGGGCGATATACGGACTGGTTATCCTGGGGCTGGTTGTGGCTTTTCGAAAGGCTCACGTCCCTTCGGAGCAGGTGGTCTTCTTCAGCTTCCTGGCCTTTGGGACGGCGCTAGGGTTCTTTACAGCCTGGTTATGGCCCGCCGATTCAAGTGTCTACTTCAACGTTTTCGGCGCTCTCCTGGGCGATCAGATTTACGACTTGTCAATTCGACACTTTGGAGATATAATCTCCCCTCAGGCCCACTACACCATCCCCTGGGTTCTCAGGATTCCGCAGGTCTACGTCATCACTTCGATAGTCGTGTATGCCTTCATCGGCCTGCTGCTTCAACTGATCACCAACAGACGTTTGAAAACCAAAGGTAGAAACAGGCTCCCATGAACACTGAACGCATCGAAGAACTTCTTCGGCTGTTCAACGAGAATGCCCCCATCGCACGCTACTTTGGCATGAAGCTCACGTTTACCGACGAAGCCAATGCCGTCGTTGACCTTCCCTACAACCCCAATCTGGATCACGCCCTCGGTGGGATTCATGGCGGCGTGTATGCCACCCTGCTCGATAATGCCGGCGTAAGCGGAGCGACGTTCACCGCAGCAGCGGCCCACGACGTATCCTGTTGGGTTGCCACTTCAGAGTTGTCAGTTCACTTCCTGGAACCCGCCAAGCGCACGTCTCTTCGCGCCGTCGGACGGTTGCTCAAGCATGGCAAGCGTCAAGACGTTGTGGAGATGTATTTGTACGATGGACAAGACCGTTGGATCGGGCACGGGGTGGGGACGTTTGTTGTGCTTCCAGATGTACCCCTCTCGCCGACGCAGTGAAGTGGGCGGCGGGAGGACCTGCGGCTGGGGTTGCCGTGGCTTTAGAACACCGATTTGCAGGATTTTCGGATTCGTTCTCAGGCCAAGCCGCTTGATCCGTGAATCCCACTGCTTGTCCTGAGCTTGTCGAAGGGATCCGCCGTTGTCCTTTCAAGAACACTGATGCGCAGGATTCACAGATTCCTTCTCAGGCCAAGCAACCTGATCCGTAAATCCTGCCGATCCGCTGTTCTTCGGAGGGTGAGACCATGACCAAACCCACCGTCTTTATCAGCTACAGCCACAAGGACGAAGAGTGGAAGGACCGCCTGCGACCCCACCTGGGGGTGCTGGAAAAGGTCGGTCACATCACCATCTGGGACGACCGGCGGATTGATGCTGGCGCCACGTGGTATGACGAGATCAGGCAAGTGATGGAACGAGCGGCGGTGGCGGTCTGCCTGATCTCGGCCGATTACCTGGACTCCGACTTCTGCGTCAAAGAGGAAATCCCCTACCTGCTGGAACGCCGCGCCCGCAACGGGATGACCCTCATCCCTGTGCTACTGCGGCCCTGTGCCTGGAAGGTCTGCCACTGGCTGACGCCGATCCAGATGATCCCCCGCGATGGCCAGTCCGTAACCAGCGACTTCGGGGACAACTGGGACGAACCCTTCACCGAGGTCGCTGAGCGCATCCACGAGATCGTCACCGACCCTGCTTACCAACCTCCCGCGCCGCCCCCTCCCCTCTGGTCGCCCCCGGAGAAAGTGGACACCCACCGCCTGCCGGTGACCGGCGCGGAGCTTTTCGGCCGCCAGAAGGAGATGGAGTTGCTGGACGAAGCCTGGGAGTCCGAGCAGACCCACGTGGTCAGCCTGGAGGCCTGGGGCGGGGTAGGCAAATCCACCCTGGTCAACAAGTGGCTGGAGCGGCTGGCCGCCGACAACTATCACGGCGCGCGCCGGGTCTTCGGCTGGTCCTTCTACAGCCAGGGCACGGGCGAGCGGGTCACCTCGGCCGACCTATTCTTCTCCGAGGCCCTGACCTGGTTTGGCGACCCCGACCCCGCCGCGGGCTCCCCCTGGGACAAGGGGCAAAGGCTGGCCGACCTGGTACGACGAGAGAAGACGCTGCTGGTGCTCGACGGGATGGAACCGCTCCAATCGGGCCTGGACTACGAGCGCGGCAAAGTCAAGGATCCGGCCCTGGCCACCCTGCTGGCGGAACTGGCCCGCCGTAACCAGGGCCTGTGCGTCATCACCACGCGGGAAGCGGTGGCCGACCTGGCGCCATTCCCGGAGCCGACCCGCCAGGAGGACTTGGAGCAGATCTCTGCCGAGGCCGGGCGTGCCCTGCTGCGGGTGGGTGGGGTGCACGGCACTGACGCCGAGCTGGAGGCCGCCACCCGCGACTTTGGCAACCACGCCCTGGCCCTGAACCTGCTGGCCGCCTACCTGCACGAAATCCCCGGCCACCACATTTCCAATGCCTCCCAGATCCCGGACCTGGACGTGCCAGAAGAAGCGGGCAAACACCCCCGCCGGGTGATGGTCGCTTTCGAGCAGCGCTTTGGCGACGGCCCCGAAGTGGAAGTGTTGCGAATGCTGGGCCTGTTTGACCGTCCTGCCAAAGCTGATGAGATGGCCGCCCTGCGCGCTGCGCCGCCCATCCCCGACCTGACAGAGCACATCCAGGGCCTGTCCGAGGCCGACTGGCTGCGCCTGCTCGCGAAGCTGCGCCGGGCCAGGCTGATCGCCCCGGAGAGCAGGCACCGTCCTGACGTGCTGGACGCCCACCCCCTGGTACGGGAGCACTTTGGCCAGCAACTCCAGCAGGAGCACCCCGCGGCCTGGCGGGAGGGCAACAACCGCCTCTACGAGCACCTGAAGGACACAGCCAAAGAATACCCCGACACCATTGAGGAGATGGCCCCCCTCTACGCAGCGGTGGCCCACGGCTGCCAGGCCGGGCGCCACCAGGAGACGCTAGATGGGGTGTTCTGGCGGCGGATTCGAAGAAAACAGGAGGGTTTCAGTTTGAAGAAACTCGGCGCGTTTGGCGCTGACCTGGCTGCCCTGTCCGGCTTCTTTGACCTGCCCTGGCGTCAGCCCGTGGCCGGGCTGCGCGAAGTTTGGAAGGGCTTTGTCCTGAATGCGGCCGGCTTTGACCTCCGCGCGCTGGGCCGGCTGGCGGAGGCAGCCCAGCCGATGCAAGCCGGGTTGGCGGACAGGATTGCTCAAGAGGACTGGAAGAACGCCGACATCGCTGCCGGCAACCTCAGCGAGCTCTACCTGACCAGCGGCGACCTGGCCCAGGCCCTGGCTTACGCCCGACAGAGCGTGGAACTGGCCGACCACAGCGGTGATGCGCTCGAGCGATTGAAACAACGAACCAAACTAGCAGACGCTTTGCACCGGGCGGGGCATCTGGCGGAAGCCGAAGCTGCCTTCCGCCAGGCAGAGGAGATGCAAAAGGCGTGGCAGCCGGAGTACCCGCTCCTCTACTCCCTCCGGGGCTTTCGGTACTGCGACCTGCTTCTGAGCCGAGAGGAGTACCGGGAGGTGCTGGAACGCGTCGGCACAATCTTCAGATGGCGTAAGCTCCCGCAATGGAACCCGGCATACGATCCGCCTCTGGACATCGCCTTGGACAACCTCTCCCTAGGGCGGGCCCATCTGCTGCAGGCCCAGCAGGAAGGACGTCGGAGTTCCACCCAGGCAACAGTCCACCTGGAGCAAGCGGTGAACGGCCTGCGGCAGGCAGGGCGGCAGGATGAACTACCTCGCGGCCTCCTGGCCCGGGGGGAGCTGCGCCGGGTCACAGGCTCTCTGGACCGTGCCCGTGCCGACCTGGAGGAAGCCATGTCCATCGCCACGCGCGGAGGGATGCGGCTGCACGAGGCGGACTGCCACCTGGAGTACGCCCGGCTGCACCTGGCCTGTGGTGAGAAGGAAAAGGCGCGGGAGAGTCTGGCCAAAGCGAAGGGGATGATTGAGGAGATGGGGTATCATCGGCGGGATGGGGAAGTGGCGGAGTTGGAAATAGTGTTGTGAGTTTCGTGTTTTGAGTTTCGAGTTGTTCAGGTGCCAGGCACTTTCATCGGTTCGTTGGGGGCCAGAGCGTCTCCAAACCAGGTGAGATCGCTCAGTCAGTCGGCTATTTGCAAGTGCCTGGCACCTTGACGGCCCTGCCCACCATTCACCCGAACGAGGGCGTATCTAAAAGTTGGGGGAGCGAGCGCCGGTTGAGTAGCGTAGCGTATCGAAACCAAGTGAGCGGCTCCGCAGATAAGCCGCTTAGCCTCGATACATCGCTTCGCTCCTACTCGGCCGGCGCTGGACCTAGCACTTTCGCACAAGTCCCCCAACTCGTAAATGCCCCCCAAACGATTACCTCGATGGGTCAGTAATTCTGAAGAGGAGGGAGTTGATGAAAACCTACACCTTTCACGTGTCTCTGCCCGGCACGGGGCGGACATGGCGCAAAATCGAGATACGCGCCGATCAAACACTGGAGGATTTGCACTTTGCCATTCAGAAAGCCTACAGATGGGATGGTGACCACCTCTATTCGTTCTTCATGAGCGGTCAGGCCTGGGATGAGAGCAGCGAGTATCGCCTGCCCGAAGGCTATACTCCGTGGGGAGAGCCCATTGATGACGAAGAGGGCGAAGAGTGGCCTGAACTCACCCCCGAAGAACATGAACAGGTCTTGCGCACTCTCTTTGGCGGCGGCGAGGGGATGACGGTGGAAGAGATGCAAGCCCACATGGATGCGTTTTGGGAAGAATACCTCGCAGAAGAAGAAGCACTTGGTCCTGGCAACGTCCAAACCTCGACCTTGGAAGAACTGAATCTGAAGCTGAAGCAGGAGTTCATGTATCTCTTTGACTACGGCGACGAGTGGCGTTTCAAAGTGCGGGTGCATGCTATCAACGAGAATGCCGACCCCGACGCCGAGTATCCCCGCCTGGCCGAGTCGGTGGGCGAGGCGCCGGCGCAGTATCCCACCTGGGACGAATAGGGCAAAGATGAGGTGCAGTCTTGCAGACTTACCTGGGTGAAATCGCTGCCCTGTCCACAGCGGTGTGCTGGGCAGTCACGTCTCTTTTTTTCACGATTGCGGGCAAACAGGTTGGTTCCCAGGTCGTCAACCGGGTGCGGCTGCCGATAGCAGCCTTCCTCCTGGCCATCACGCATCTGTTGTGGCAAGGCCAGGTGTTGCCCATCCACGCCGAACCGTCCCGCTGGGGTTGGCTGGGATTGTCCGCCGTCAGCGGGCTGGTGCTGGGCGATGCGATGTTGTTCCAGGCATTTCTCCTCATCGGGACACGCCTGGCGATGCTGCTGATGACCCTGGCGCCGGTGATCGGTGCGCTGCTGGCCTGGGTG
>CAZQDO010000217.1:0-9770 GCA_964592085.1 uncultured Anaerolineae bacterium
GTCCTGAGCTTGCCGAAGGAATGACATGCATCAAAATCACCTTGAAAAGGTACTATAGCCGCAATGTCTCACTGAATGAAGGTGTTACCATGAAACCCTTTGAAAAACTCGGCGCTTTCTACCTGGGCCAGGAAGTTGACCTGACCACCGGCCAGCGGCTCGACCGCCTGGTCATGTACGACGCCCGCGACCTCACCACCCACGCTGTCTGCGTGGGCATGACCGGCTCTGGCAAGACGGGCCTGTGCATTGACCTGCTAGAAGAGGCCGCCATTGACAGCGTACCGGCGATCATCATAGACCCCAAAGGCGACCTCACCAACCTGCTTCTCACTTTCCCCGACCTGCAACCAGAAGACTTCGAGCCCTGGGTCAACGTGGATGACGCTCGACGCAAGGACCAAAGCGTCAGCGAATACGCCCGCTACATCGCCGACGCCTGGCGGCAAGGACTGGCCGACTGGGGAGAAGGTCCGGAACGCATTCGCATGTTGAAGGACAGCGCAGACTTCCGCATCTACACTCCTGGCTCCGACGCCGGCCTGCCTGTCTCCATCCTGGCCTCCCTAAAAGCGCCTGCCCTGAGCTGGGATGACAACGAGGAAGCGCTGCGCGAGCACATCCAGGGCACTGTCAGCGCATTGCTGGGGCTGGTGGGCGTCGAGGCCGATCCCCTGCGCAGCCGCGAGCACATCCTGCTCTCCAACATCTTCGAGCACTTCTGGCGCCAGGGCGAGCACCTGGACCTGGCACGGCTCATCACCGCCATCCAGTCGCCGCCAGTGCGGCAGTTGGGCGTCTTCGACGTGGACACCTTCTTCCCCGAAAAAGCCCGCTTCGAGCTGGCCATGTCTCTGAACGGCATCATCGCCGCCCCCACCTTTGGGGCGTGGATCAAAGGCGAGCCCTTGAACATCACCAACCTCCTCTACACGTCCACAGGCAAGCCCAGGCACAGCATCTTCTACATCGCCCACCTCAGCGAGCCAGAACGCATGTTCTTCGTCACCCTGCTGCTGGAGCAGATCCTCACCTGGGTACGGCAGCAACCGGGCACCACCAGTCTGCGCGCCCTCCTCTATTTTGACGAGGCGTTTGGCTTCTTCCCCCCCGTGGCCGAACCGCCCTCCAAGCGCCCGCTGCTGACCCTACTGAAACAGGCCCGGGCCTTCGGCTTTGGTGTGGTGCTCACCACTCAGAACCCGGTGGACCTGGACTACAAGGGGCTGACCAACGCCGGCACCTGGTTCATCGGCAGGCTGCAGACCGAGCGGGACAAAATGCGGGTGCTGGATGGCCTGGAATCGGCCACCTCCGAGGCGGGTGGCGCCCTCGACCGCCGTGAGCTCGACCGCATCATCTCTGCCCTGGGCTCTCGCGTCTTCCTGCTCCACAACGTCCACGAAGACCAGCCCGTCATCTTCCAGACGCGCTGGGCCATGAGCTACCTGCGCGGCCCCCTCACCCGCAGCCAGGTGCGCCAACTGATGGCCGAAACCCAGGCCGAGGACGTAGCGCCTGCGGTTGCGGCTGACCGTCCGACCGCGCGCCGTGACGTTGCCCCCGCAACCACCGTCACTCCCGAGGGACCTGCATGCTACAGCATCATTCCCCCGACATTGCCCCCCGACCTGTCCCAGGTCTTCTTGCCCCTGAGCCTCAGCCCCAATCGAGCCATCGGCCGTCTGGAGGAAGAGCTGGGCCAACGCCTGGAAGCAGAGGGAACCCCCTCTTTGGTCTACGAACCCTGCCTGCTAGCTCTAGGCAGCGTCCGCTTCGTTGACCGCAAACGCGGCGTCAACGAGCGCAAAGAGCTCGGTCTCTTGGTCTATCCCGGTGACGTAGGCGCCATCATCCGCTGGGAGGATGCGGATCCCATCGAGTTGGAACCGAGCGACCTGGACAAGCAGCCGGAGCCCGACGCCCTGTTTGGCCCCATCCCCTCGGAGCTCAACACCGCCTCCGAGCTCAAAGCCTTTGACAAAGACTTCAGCGATTACCTCTACCGCGAGCAGACACTAGACCTCTACTACAACCCGATCCTGAAGCTCTACGGCCAGCCTGGCGAATCGGAGCGCGACTTCAATATCCGGGCGCAGCAGATCGCGAGAGAGAACCGCGACGCCGAGGTCGAGAAACTGCGTCGGAAATACGAGAGCAAGCTCGACCGCCTGGAAACTCGCCTGGCCCGGGAGGAACAGGAGTTGGCAGAAGACCAGGCTGAATACGACGCCCGCAAGCGCGAGGAGCTTCTGTCTGCTGGCGAAAGCCTGGCCAGCATGTTAGGGGTCTTTGGCCGGCGCAGATCGAGCGCCCTCTCGCAGGCAGCCCGGAAACACCGGCTCACCACCAGCGCCAAAGCGGACATCGAGGAATCGGAGGCCGAGATCGCCCGTTTGCAGAACGAGATCGAGGACATGCGCCGGGATATGGAGGAGGAAGCTACGGCCATCACCGAGAAGTGGGCGGCCACTTTGGACGAGATCGAAATCTACGCTGTCAGACCCCGCCGCAGCGACGTGGATATCGAAATGGTAACTCTGGCCTGGGCGCCCTATTGGGAAATTGGGTATCGTTCCGCCCGCGGGAGACTGATCCACGACCGTATGCCAGCGTGGGGGTAGAGGTAACGAGTCACGTTTGACGTTTCACGTAGGTTCATACATCATTTTCAAAAGGAGGCCAAAAACCATGTTACGAAAATACCGTATCTTGATCGTTCTACTGATAGCTGGCCTGGTGCAAACGGCCTGCTCCAGTCCGATGCGGGAAGCCAGCCAGGTCCAGGGCATCCCCTGGTGGGTTTGGCTGCTGATCATCGTCGTGATGGCCGCCCTGTTCCTGTGGTTGTGGCTCACTGAGCCTAAGAGGAAAGCGACTCCACCAGTCCAACCCAGGACAGTAGCCCCGCCAGCCAAACCCAGGACAGTAGCCCCGCCAGTCCAACCCAAGACAGCGGCCCCGCCAGCCCAACCCGATGCAGCAGCCCAAACCGCGCCGTCCAGGGCAGCAGCGCCCTCCCAGGTCATTGAGACGCCAGAGGGCTTAGCCAGGCGCGTGCCGCCTGCCCCCAGTGAGGGCGAGATGCCAACGCCCGATGATCTGAAGCTCATCGAGGGAATTGGCCCCAAGATCTCTGGCCTGCTTCAGGAGGCCGGCATCATGACCTTTGCGCATCTGGCGGGAACCGACGTGAGTCGCCTCAAGGCGATCATCGCGGAGGCCGGCCTCAGCGCGCTGGCAGATCCCACCACCTGGCCCCAACAGGCCAGCCTGGCGGCTACTGGCCAGTGGGATGCGCTAGAGGCGCTGCAAGACGCGCTCAAGGGCGGGCGGCGGGTGTGATCAGCTTGCTCCACAGCGAATGAGGCAACCCGCAAGCCAAAATGAGTCATTGCACTTACAAAAAGGTGGTTTCGGTCTTTTTGGGGCCGTTATAGAATCATTGCAATTTCGGAGAATCTATGCTATAATCCTCGCAGAGTAACCAAAGATGAGAGAGAGTCTCCTGAACCTACCGAGTTCGTCGTAGCAAGTCACAGCCGAAGGGTTTTCCTTTGCGATAGGCAAAGGTTTCCCTGACATGCAGGAAGGATGGACAGCATGACTCAGATCTCATGGTACCACTTTGCTGCCGCTCAACCGAGAGGGTCCTTTTCCCCTGCGCCTGTTCCGTCTGCTTGTTCAACGCCAACCAGGGCGCGCCAGTCGTCGCGTCCTGCCGGTTGGCGTCTTTGTTGTGATTCGTTCCCATGGGTGTTTCAGAAGACAGCGATAACGTCATAAACAGTGTCCGCAAGCGACAGCCTGCCTTCCGCCTACTCTTCCTTGTCCTGCCGCTTGGCCTTGCATTTCTACTGCTGATTGCCGCCCTGGTCGTTTTGGCCTCGAAACCGAAACCGTCGTCACCGGCCACAAAGGCTGCTACGACCGCAACGGCTGAGGCCACACCGATTTCACCTACCGCCGCGCCCCAGGCTCAGCCCGAGGCAATGAGTCAATCTGTACCAACGCAGGTATCCATATCAGCGGACGATGTGGTGGCTCAGATCAATGATCAGGCCATCACGCAACACATGCTACAAGTGGTACAGGCTGCCGACCGAACCATGGCTGAGCTGTTGGGCCAGCCCTTCCCAGCCAGCGATGACGTGCTAGACCGCCTGGTAAACACAGAGCTGGTGCGGCAGGCAGCCCAGGCGAACGGCTTTGTGCTGGAAGAGGATTCCATCGCCCAACAGTTGCAGGACTTCCTTGCAGCCAGAGACAAATCCATGGATGATCTGAAGTCGGCGCTGGCGGCCAATGATCTGAGCACGGACGACTTCACAGCCTACTTTGGACAGCTTCTCCTGGTGGATCAGTTCTCACGAAGCCAGGCCCAGGCCCAAGACGTGACAGTGTCGGAGTACCTGCGCCGCTTGCAGCAGGAAGCCCGCATCAGCTTTGGGCCGGCAGCAGATGCCACACTGCCTCAGACACCATCCAGCTCCTCACCCTAGACGACGCCTGAAGCGCCAGCCGCAACGCCGCTGCCCGATGTAGTGCGAGGCACCAGCGCGGGTCAGTACGCGCCGACCTTCGAGCTGCCGGCGATCAACTATCCGGAGGCCGATTCTCTGGGATTGAAAGACCTGACCGGAAAGCCGACGTTACTCAGTTTCTGGACCACCTGGTGTGGCTATTGCCGGCGTCAGACTCCGGTGCTGGTAGACGCCCACACTCGCTACGGTGAGGATGTACAGTTCGTGGGAATCAATGTCAAGGAAGACCAACAACGAGTGCAGAATTATGCCGCGTCGAATCACATCCACTATCCGATAGCGCTGGACTTCGACGGCCAGGTGGCCGGTCGCTACGGCATCAATGGGTTCCCAACCACCTATTTCCTGGACGCTGAAGGGCGCGTTATCGCCCGATACGTGGGCTCGCTCTCGTCAGAGCAGGTGGAAAGCTACCTGCAACAGGTGCTCGCTGGAGCAAGCCCTTAGGCACGAGCGAGGAGGGTAGCCATGCGCTCAATTCGCCCCCCATTCGTAGGGCAAGATGGCGTCTTGCCCCACATCCGCAGATTTCTTCATGCGCTTATGGTCGCGGGCCTGCTGCTCAACATGGTGGCTCCGGCCATGGTGTCCGCTGCGACGGCGCCGGCTTCTCAGACGGCAACAGCGAGGCCAGACCTGACAGGTTTCTGTAAAACCTGTCGGGTCTGGAACACCTGGCTGCCTGCATTTCTGAACGACATCCGTGTCACCGATATGCCAGGGGTGAAGTCCGCCTCCTCGCCAAAGCCAGGCGATGACGTGCTGCGGGCCTGGCTCAGCGTGACCAGCGGCACTGATGCGCGAGCCACTGCCCCACCAGATACGTTCGCTCCGCTCAGTACATGGCTGGGTGATAGCCTGCTGCCGGCCTGGATGAACGACAGGGATGACTCAGGAGAGCCAGAGGGAACACAGGTGAAGGCAGATACCCTTGACGACAGCAATTCGCCGACGCTGATGGCCTATTGGAGCGTCGTGCCAATCACCACGACCCAGGCTAATCTTATTCGGCTGCACTACAGCCGTTCTGCCAACGCTGCGGCGTCCTTGAGCGAAGTGACGATGGACAAAACCGGGCCTCTCACGGTCATTGCTGGAAACCTGATCACCTACGTGATCAACGTGCAAAACGTCAGCACGGGTACGATCACCAACGCCGTTGTCACCGACACCATGCCCTTCCAGGTGGATACCATCACCGCTACCTACAGCGTGCCTACGGCTAATAGCGGGGTATGCACCATCACGTTGGATGCCTCCGGCGATGTTGTGGTGTGCAGTATGGGCAACATACCCAACGGCGTCACCGCCAACATCACTGCCACCGGCACAGTAGACCCGGATACGCCCGAGGCTGCTGATCTGACCAACCGGGCGGAGCTCAGCGCCACTTTGCCAGACAGCTCAACCGCCAACGACACCGACAGCATGGATACAGAGGTGCTCACCGAGGCCGACGTGGGCCTGACCAAGACCGGCCCCACTACCGTCACCGCCGGTGAGCAGGTCACGTACACCATCGTTCTGACCAATCCCGGCCCCTCGACAGCGCGCGACGTGGACGTGAAGGATCTGCTGCCAGCAGGGTTGACCTTCATGAGCGGCACTTCCACCCAGGGGGCGTGCGTCAGCAGCATCTGCCAGCTGGGCGACGTGTCTGTAAACAGCGTCATCACCACGGTCATCACCGCCAGTGTTGGCAGCGATGTGACGGGCAGCATCGTCAACACTGCCCAGGCCTTCGCCGACACGACCGATACCAACAGCAGCAACGATAGTGACACAGCTTCCAGCACAGTCAACACCGACACAACGTTACAGATTGAGAAGACTGACCTGACCGATCCGGTCTACGCTGGCGACACCTACTTCTACGAGGTCGTCATCACCAACACCGGTCCATCCGACGCACTGGGCGTTGTCATCACCGATCAGTTGCCTGCCTACGTTGCCTTCGAGGGCGCCAGCCCTGGCTGTATCCACGACGACAGTGCCACCAACGGCGTAGTCACCTGCACCGTTGGTACCCTGACCGCTGGCACACAGCGCGATTTCCTGATCAACACCCGGGTGCTCAGCGACACCGCCAACAACACAACGGCCACCAATTACGTCACCGCCACGACGACCACCACAAGTACAGTCTTCAGCGACAGCGAGCAGACCACTTACTGGCAGAAGACCGGCGGCCTCGCCGACCTGCAGATCACCAAGTCCGTTACGCCCAGCAGCGGAGTGGCAGGCAGCGGAAGCTTTACCTACACCCTGGTTATCACCAACGACGGCCCGGCTACGGCCAGCGCAGTTCAGGTAGTGGATGCCTTCCCACGCGAATTCGACTTCGTGTCGGCCACGGCCAGCGACGGCTCGACCTGCAATAGCGGGGTGACCTGCGATCTAGGCGAGATGAGCAATGGCGAGGTCATCACCATCACCCTGGTAGTGGACGTGCCTTCCGACGTGAGCACTGGTACCTACACCAACACTGCCACCGTCGGCAGCGCGTCGCCCGATAGCAACCCCAACAACAACACCGGCAGCGAGCCAGTCAACGTCACTGAGCAGGCCGTTCTGCAAATCCGCAAGGTGGCCAATCCGGACTCGGCCACGCCGGGTGAGGACCTGACCTACACCATCCTGGTCACAAACACCGGCCCGTCGGACGCCGACAACGTCACTGTGACCGACACCTTGCCCAGCGACTTCACTCTCGCGCTGGTGACCAGCAGCCAGGGCGGCTGCGCATCGCTGCCGTGCAACCTGGGGACCATCGCAGCGGGTGGCCATGCAGACATCACCATTCATGGCACGGTTTCGGCCAGCGCCGGAGGCAGCCTGGTCAACATAGCCACTGTCACCAGCACTACGCCTGGCACAGGTGCCACTGATAGCATCACCACGTCTCTGACCACAGACGCCGACCTGTCGCTGGTCAAAACGGCGACGGTGAATGCGGGCGAAACCATCACTTACAATCTGACAATCTACAACAACGGGCCATCGGATGCTCAGACCGTGCGCATCACCGACACGCTGCCGGTGAGTGTCACCTTCGCCAGTGCCAGCAGCGAGTGCAGCAACGCCGGTGCCGGCGTCGTCACTTGCACGCTGACGAGTCTGGCCGCCGGCGCATCTGATAGCTTCACCATCACCGTGAACGTCGCTCCGGACGTCGAACCGGGCACCAGTCTGGAGAACACTGCTACCGTCGGCTCTGACACACCCGATAGCAACGCCTCCAACAACACGGACGGTGCTGACACCAGCATCCTCAGCGCCGCTGACCTGGTTCTCAATAAGACCGGACCTGGCACGGTGACAGCGGGTGAGTCTATCACCTACACCATCGTCGTCACTAACAACGACGGTCCATCAGTGGCCCAATCGGTGGATGTCAAAGATACCCTGCCCTCGGGCGTCTCTCTGGATTCTGCCACCATCCAACGCTCTGGCAGTGGCCCCGTCGCCTGCGGCGGCACCGTCTGCCAGGTGGGTGACATGGCCATCAACGAGGTCGTCACCATCACCCTCTTCGGTTCCGTCGGCCCGGTCGTGGCATCGGGCTCCGTGCTCACCATCACCGCTACGGTGTTCAGCGACTCGCCCGACACCAACACGGCCAACAACTCTGACTCCGTCACCACCACGGTCCAGACTTCCGCCGATGTCAGTGTCACCAAGGTGGATCTCAACGACCCTGTCGGCCCCACCGATGGCCTCATCTACCAGATCGTGGTCCACAACGCCGGCTCCTCCGATGCTCTCAACGTGGTGGTGACCGATACGCTGGATAGCAACGTCACCTTCTCCGGCGCCAGCGACGGCTGTGTCCATGACGGCAGTGCCTTCAACGGCACCCTCACTTGCACTGTGGGCACCCTGGCCGCCGACACCTCGGCCTCCTACCTCGTCGCCGTCACCGCGAGCGATGTGCCCTCAGGCACGATTCTGACCAACTCTGTGGTGGTCACCTCCACCACTTCTGATCCCATCCCAGCTAACAACACCGACAGCATCACTACCACCGTCCAGCAGCTCTTTGGCCCATCGGCTGACCTGGCCATTGCCAAGAGTGGCACACCAGGAACAGTGACGGCTGGCGAAAACATCACCTACACGTTGACCGTGACGAATGTGGGGCCGCAGGCGGCCACCAATGCGCGGGTGCTGGAGCTGCTGCCCGCCGACACGACGGTGATCACCATCACCGCCAACAACCCCGACTTCGCGGGCGAGTATTGCTCCCTCGGCGGAAGCTGCTACCTGGGCACGGTGTACACCGATACCACCGCCGTCATCACGGTGGTGCTCCAGGTCAACGCCGACTTCAGCGGCTCGACCCTGGTCAACTCCGCCCACGTCGCCGCCGACCAGCGCGACCCCGACACTGGCAACAACATCGCCAGTACCTCCACCCCTGTCACCACCAGCGCCGACCTCGAAATCGCCAAGGCCGACTTCACCGACCCCGTCATCGCCGGCGAGGTGCTCATGTATCAGATCCGCATCACCAATACGGGACCTTCCGATGCGCTCAACGTCATCATCACCGACACCGTGCCCATCAGCACCACCTTCGTCGGTGCTTCCGACTTCTGCGCTGAAACAGGCGGCTTCGTTACTTGCTCCCTCGGCACCGTGGCCGCCAACGACACCCGCTCCGCCTTCGTCCAGGTCCGCGTTTCCGAGGCCATCACCCACGGCGCCACCCTCTTCAACATCGCCTTCGTCTCCAGCGCCACGACGGATCCCGACCTCCTGGACAACGCCGACGCCGCCACCACCACCGCCAACCAGTCGCCCCTCAATCCCACCGACCTGACCATCGCCAAGTCCGATGACCCCGACCCCGTCATCGCCGGGCAGACTTTGACCTACACCCTCGTCGTTACCAACATCGGCCCCGCTCCAGCTAGCAACGTGCAGGTGGTGGATGCCCTGCCCGACGGCACGACCTTCGTCTCCGCCACCGCCAGCCAGGGTCTCTGCAACGCGGGCGTCACCTGCGACCTCGGCGACCTCTCAGTCGGCGCTACGGCCACCATCACCATCGTGGTCACGGTGAACGCCGACCAGACCAGCGACATCACCAACCTGGCCCGCGTCTCGGCGTCGAATCCCGACAGCAACCCAGGCAACAACCAGGACTCCGAAGTCGCCGTGGTGGATGAGCTGGCGGACTTGAGTATTTCCAAGACGGCGGATCCCGTTACGGCAACGCCGGGC
>CAZQDO010000218.1:0-9766 GCA_964592085.1 uncultured Anaerolineae bacterium
TTCCATCTTCTGACGGAGGTGCATCAGCTCGTGCACAATAATCGGTACCCCGATGAGTGTAATGGCTACCTCAACCCAGCCAGAAGCGTTCTCGCGCGTAGAGGAGAAAGCAAGGCAGACGGCCACAGCAAAAAATGCGACCAGTACAACAGCAATGATTCTGAATGCCCAATGGTTCATAGCTTCGCTCTTTGTGATGCGGGGTCTTCTAGCGCTCCTACCCCAACTCCGCCAAAATCCGGTCTATCTTCTCCTCAGTCAGATTCTCGTAATGCGTCTCATCTACCTGCATCATTGGCACGGTGCCGCAGGAGCCGAGGCACTCGACGGTGAGTAGGGTGAATTGGACGTCAGGGAACACCCTCCTTGCCAGTCCTAGGCCAAAGCGAGTGCTGGCCTAGCTGCGCGAGCAGGCACCGGCCGTGGAGCGGGAACACCGTACAGCATACCCTCAGCGCTGATGTCCTCATCAATGTCGGGCCAATGCACCCCTTCCCCATCACCGATAATCTCGAAGTTAGCACGCTGTTTGGGGGTTGCCTCCGACAATCGCCATGACCAGGCCAGAGGTACACTGATTGTGCGTCCATCTGTGAGATAGGCTGTAATGGTGTCCTCGGTAACACGGATGTCTTGGATTAGTACTCCTACCTTTCTTCCCATCAGTCAGGTTCTCGTGGTTCCATCGCTTCCCCCAAATAACGGTCGAACCATCGCACGATGTGGCCTAGTCTGTCAATGCGCCGATCCGTGCGCCCTCCGCGCGAAAGGCCGTGCGGCTCGTCTGGGAAACGGACCATTTCAGTATCTACCCCTAGCTTCTTGAGCGCCACGAAGATCTGCTCGCTCTGTTCCATATCACACCGCAAGTCCTGTTCGCTGTGGATGACGAGGGTAGGTGTCTTGACGTTGCCGATGTACTTCATCGGGGATTGTCGCCAGTAGTTCTCAAGATCCTCCCAGGGGGGCTCGTCGCCAAGCTCTATTTGAAAGGACCAGTTGAAGTCGCTGGAGCCGTACATGCTGATCAGGTTGCTGACACTCCGCTGCGTGACCGCCGCCTGGAAGCGATCTGTGTGTCCAATGATCCAGTTGGTCATGTAACCGCCATAACTGCCGCCGGTGACGCCCATCCTTTCGGGGTCAATATACGGCTTCTGCTGGACGAAATCAACCCAGGCCATCAAATCGTCGTAGTCCACCGTGCCCCAGTTGTTCCAGATGGCCTTGGAGTGTTCCTCGCCGTATCCCTGCCCACCGCGCGGATTGCAGAAATAGACGACGTAGCCCTGGGCGGCCAGATAGTAAAACTCATGCATGAAGAAGTTGCCGTACTGCACCTGGGGGCCACCGTGGATTTCCAGAATCGAGGGGTACTTCTTCGATTCGTCAAACCCAGGCGGTTTGAGAATCCAGCCTTGCAAATCGTTGTCAGCAGCGCCTTTGAACCAAACTTCCTCGATCTCTCCCAGATCGCGGGCCCGCAGCAGATTCTCGTTGATCTGCGTCAGCTTGCGGGAGCGTCCCGTAGCCAGGTCTTGCACCCAGACCTGGCCCAGGTTGGTCATGTCGGCGTGGAAATAGGCCAGCCGCGATTGCTCTTGATCAAAGCTAAACAACCCTACAACCCCCTGGCCCTCGATCACCGTTTGCAGGCTGCGCTCGTCCCCATCCAGCGCCACCGATTTGAGGATAGTGTTCCCGTGCCGCGACACCTGAAAGTAGAGCCTGTTCCCATCTTTCGACCAGGTGGGCGGCATCAGCGGCAGGAAGCCCGGAAGATCGTTAATGGTCTCGCTGGATACGTCGAGATCGAACTTCTCCGTCAGGTTTTGGGCCTCTCCGCTGCCGTCTGCGCTGTCCTGAGCCTGTTGAAAGGCCGGGATGACCCACAGGCAGGTGTTCTTCCACCACAGCCCTTTTCCCTCTTGCCCGAAGTAGGCCAGCCATTTTCCGTCCGGCGAAAAGGTGGGACTTTTCTTCGGTCCCACTGGCGTCTCGATCTTGCGAACATCTCCACCCTCGGCCGAAATGACGAACAGGTCTACGGCGTCCGGATCGAGATCGGGGTCTTCGCTGTGGTTGGAGCAGAAGACGATTTGCGTCCCATCTGGCGACCACTGCGGCTCCCAGTCGTCGTGAATGTCGCTGTCGGTCAATTGCCTGGCTCTGCCCGTTCGGGCGTCAATCGTCCAGATATGCCAGCGATCCTGGGGCAAGAACCCGCTTCCATCCAGTTTGTAAAAGGTCCGCGTGATGTGGCGCGAAACGACGCCCAACTTCTTCTTTTGCTCATCTTCTTCCCGCTCAATGTCTTCTTTGTCCTTTTTGCGGAAGTGGCAGACGAGTTGCTTGCCGTTGGGCGACCATTCAAAGGCGTCGAATTCGCCTTTCAGATCGGTGAGCGGTCGAGCCTCCCCGCCATGAAAGGGGATAACGTAAATCTGCGGCTGCTTTTCATCGCCTCGATTGGAAACAAAGGCGATCTCACTGCCATCGGGCGACCACCTGGGCTGGCTGTCCACCTGATCGCCATAAGTGAACTGTCGAGGGCGCCCCCCATCGGTGGGAGCAATCCACAAGTTGGAGTACTTCTTCTCGGCTTTCTTATCTACTCGCTGGACACAGAACACGACGTGTTGGCCGTCCGGCGAGATCTGGCAGTCGGTGATCAGTTGAAAACGGTACAGATCCTCTGCCGTGATACGACGTTTTTTGGGTGTTGGCATGGTTACTCCTTGATGTTGGCGGTGCCACAGGAGCCGTGGCACTCGATGGTGAGTAGGGTGAATTTGCCGTCGGGTCTTTACTCCCTATTCAGCGAACATTTCGGCAATCGTGTCCAGTACATCGGCTTGCGTTGACTTGCTGATTCTGCCAAGTTTCTGTACGAGTCGTGACTTGTCCACAGTGCGAATTTGATCCAATACGATTTGGCCCCCTTTCCCTTGAAATCGACATGGCACTCGTGTTGGATACGGGCGACCTTTGGTGGTCATCGGAGCAACAATCACGGTTGCGATGTGGCGATTCATCTCATCTGGAGAGATGATGCGGCATGGTCGAGTTTTCCGAATCTCACTGCCTACGGTGGGATCAAGGTTGACGAGGTACACATCGAATCGTTCGGCTACCACTCCCACTCGTCCTCATCCCAGGTGGATAGTGTGAGCGTATCGCCATTGAGCGGTTTGTCATCGCCTTGTTCAGCCATTGCTTCAAACTGGCTTTCCCAGTCGTAGCGTGCACGGTACCCAGGTCGAATTACAATTCGGTTCTGATGCAGCTCCAGTTCAACTTCCTCATCCAGACCAGATTGATCAAGTAAGGGCTTTGGGATACGAATACCTTGTGAGTTTCCAATTCTGATGATACGGGTTTTCATTACGATAGCCATGATATTTCCCTCCCTAACTATCCCTATGCCAGCGCCGCCAGAATCCGATCTATCTTCTCCTCGGTCAGATTCTCGTGATACGTCTCATCTATCTGCATCATCGGGGCGGTGCCACAGGAGCCCAGGCACTCGACAGTGAGAAGGGTGAATTTGCCATCGGGGGTGGTGTCGCCGACTTCGATGCCCAGCTTGCGGCAGACGTAGTCAACGATATGCTCCGCGCCCAAAAGCGAACAGGAGATGTTGGTGCAAACCTGGATGACGTGCTCGCCCACCGGCTGCGTGTAGAACATGGTGTAGAAGCTGGCCACCGAAGCGACCTCGGTGGGCGGCAAGTCCATCGCCTGGCCCACCTCCTGCATGACCTCCTCGCTCAACCAGCCATGCTCCTGCTGGGCAATCTCCAGCGCAGGCAACAGTGCCGACTTGGGGTCGGGATATTTGCCTTTGAGTTTGTCTATCTGTGTCTTAGCCTTCTCAGAAAGCATGCTACCTATCCACTTCTCCCAGCGTGATGTCAATCGAGCTGATGATGGCCACCATGTCCGACAGCATCTGCCCCTTGGCCATGATCCCGGCCGCGTTGAGGTTGGAGAACGAAGGCCCTCGGATCTTGCAGCGATAGGGCCTGGGGCCGCCGTCGCTGACGATGTAGAAGCCCAACTCGCCTTTGGGGTTCTCGCAACTGGCGTAGACCTCGCCCGGCGGGGTGCTGAAGCCCTCTGTCACCAGCTTGAACTGGTGGATCAGGGCCTCCATGCTGGTGTCCAGCTCATCCCGTGGCGGCAGGGCAATCTTGCGGTCGGCGCATTTTACCGGGCCGTCGGGGAGCTTGTCCAGGACCTGTTCGATGATGCGGATGCTCTGACGCATCTCCTCCATGCGCACCAGGTAACGGGCGTAGGCGTCACCCTCTGGCTGGGTGGGGATGTCGAAGTCGAAATCATCGTAGTTGGAATAGGGCACGGCCTTGCGCACGTCGTATTCCACCCCGCTTCCTCGCAGGCAAGGCCCAGTCACGCCGTAGGCAATGGCGTCCTCCTGGGGCAACACCCCGATGCCCACCGTTCGTGATTTGAAGATGGGGTTGTCAGTGACCATGGCATGGTACTCTGTCAGTCGCCGGGGTATCTCAGTGATGAAAGCCCGCACCGCATCGGTCCAGCCCTCAGGAGCGTCCCATCGCACCCCGCCGATGGTGAAATAGGTGGGGGTCTGACGTGCACCGCAGATCATCTCGAACAGGTTGTAGATGTCCTCCCGGTCGCGGAAGCAATACATCAGCAGGCTCATGAGGAGGCCCGCCAGGTCGAGCACGCTGGTGCCCAGCCAGATGAGATGGGCAGCTAAACGCTGCAACTCGCAGCAGATGACGCGCAAATACTGGGCGCGCGGCGGGATCTCCACGTCGAGCAGCTTCTCCACGGCCAGGACGTAGGGCAGGTTGTTGTTCATCGCCGCCACGTAGTCCATACGGTCGGTGTAGGGAACGACCTGCTGGTAGAGCTTGTGCTCGGCCGTCTTCTCAATGCCGGAGTGGAGGTGGCCGATGTCCGGATGGGCGCTGATCATGGTCTCGCCATCCAGCTCCAGAACCACCCGCAGCACCCCGTGCGTGGCCGGGTGGTGCGGTCCCATGTTGAGCACCATGTACTTCTCGGTGTCAACGCCGGGAGGCAGCGAGGGCAGGGGGGACTCAGCCGGCATGATCTGTGTCCCCAGGTTCTCATGCTCCGGAAACTCTCGGTTGGCGGAGAAGACCACCGGCTCGCCCCCCAACGGGTAATCCTTGCGCAGGGGATGACCCACCCAGTCGTCGGGCATCAGGATGCGCCGCAGGTCGGGATGCCCTTCGAAGGCGATGCCCATCAGGTCGTAGGTCTCCCGCTCGTGCCAGTTGGCCGTCGGCCAGACGCCGTTAACGGTTGGGACTTTGGGCGGGTTCCCGGGGATGGGCACTTTCAGGCGCAGGTGGCGACGGTGCGGGATGGAGTAGAGCTGGTAAGCGGTGGCGAAGCGCGGGTCTACGCCCAAGTCCGAATAGTCCAGACCGGTGGCGAAGAGGAGGGTGGTGTATTGCAGCTCAGGATCGTCGCGGAGGGAAGTGCACACGTCCACCAAGTCCTCGGCGTGAACGGTGATGGTCGTCTCGCCGCGGAACTCCTGTATCCCTAAAATGGCCTCTGGGAATTGGGTTCTGAGTTTCTCAATCTCGTCATTCATAATCTGTGGATTTCTCTCACCCTAGCAGAGGCGGCTCCCATGCCGCCGGATAGCCGGGCATGGGAGCCCGGCCTGCTTGCTCTTCACTCATAATCCGCAAACTTCTCCTGCTCCATCTTCTCTTGCAGCTTCATAATGGCGTAGAGCAGGGCTTCGGGACGGGGCGGGCAGCCGGGCACATAGACATCCACGGGGATGATCTTGTCCACCCCCTGGACGATGGCGTAATTGTTGAACATCCCCCCGGAGGAGGCACAGGCCCCCATGGCGATGACCCACTTGGGCTCCAGCATCTGCTCGTAGAGGCGCTTGACCACAGGAGCCATCTTCTGGGAAACTCGGCCGCATACGATCATGATATCGGCCTGGCGCGGTGAGGCGCGGAAGGCCTCGCCGCCGAAGCGGGCGATGTCGTGGCGGGACATGCCGGTGTGCAGCATCTCGATGGCGCAGCAGGCCAGCCCAAAGGTGAGGGCCCACGGCGAGGACTTGCGGCTCCAGTTGACCAGCTTCTCCAGGGTGGTGGTGATGATGGTATCTCCAAGCTTGGTCTCTAATCCCATTCCAGAGCCCCCTTCTTCCAGATGTAGACGTATCCCACCAGGAGGATGGTCACAAAGACCGCCATGGCTATCAAGCCAAAGATTTTCAGATCTCTGAGCAATGTCGCCCAGGGATATAAGAAAATCACTGCTATGTCGAGGACAATGAACAACATGGCCGTGAGGTAGTATTTGACAGGGAAGCGCCGCCGGGCATCGCCGAAGGGGATCTTGCCGGATTCATAGGGGAGGAGCTTGGTTTTGGTAGGCTTGTGGGGACCTAGAAGGGCGGGTACGATGAGCGCTATACAGGCAAAGGCAGTAGCGACAATGACGAGGATCAGGATAGGGAGGTAATCAATGGGCATGAGACTGAGTCCCTTCTCAGGATCAAGTGTGCTGGGCACCGGCGTGCCCAAGTGGCAGAGAGGTTGTTTGGGGAACAACGGCGTTCAGTTTATCATAATCGTATCTATTTGTCAAATCCAGCTGCCCTTTCAGCTTTTGGGATTCGGTGTTTGGCCTATGCACGGCATGTATGATTAGGTGTTTTGGCCTAGTGCTGATATCTCGAAGCTAGGTATTTCGCGCGTTAATGAATACGCCTATTTGACAGGATTTAGAATTTTGATATAATACTGGGGTGTTTCCCGACACGGCGTAAGGTATTTCCTGTACAGAGCGTGGGGGATTACCTGACACGAAATTGACAAGGATTGTCGTTCGTGATATACTACGCCTATAGCTGGAACGGCCGGTTGTTAGGGCGTAGATTCAGCTCAGCGGGGAAAATGGTCTGGTGATCTTAATGGTAGCATTTGGTTCTCGAAACGATGGAGGAGGGAGGGATAGGTTCCGGCTTGTCGGAACAATCCTTTCCCTTTTTGTTTGGGAGGGAGGTGATGCATCCGGCAAATGATATGGACATGACTTGAGGCCGATAGTTCATTGGCCTCTACAACTTGAGTCTGAAGGAGGATAACAAGTGTGATGAAACTTAGCCGTAGAGAATTCCTGAAACTATCTGGGGTGGCAACGGGTTCGCTCCTTTTGCCCAGTGGGGCCGCGCTGGCCGCTGGGGGGGTAACCACCTTTCCACTGCATAAGCCAATCAGCGAGGCGGCGACTATTTGCCCCTATTGCTCCTGTGGCTGCGGGCTGTTGATCGCCACCGGGCCCGATGGGCACATCATCAACGCCGAGGGCGATCCCGATAATCCGCAGAACCGAGGTGCCCTGGATCCAAAATCCATTTCGGTGCGGAGCCTGTCCCAGAGCGACCGACGCCTGAAGAAACCCCTCTATCGAGCGCCGGGCAGCGACAAATTTGAAGAGAAGGAATGGGACTGGATGATCAACGAGGTCGCCAAGCGGATCAAGAAGACCCGCGACGCGACCTTCGAGAGGACGAACGCCGACGGTGTCACCGTCAATCGCACCCAGGGAATCGCCTTCCTGGGCGGCGCGGCCAACAACGACGAGGAATGTTACCTGGCCATCAAGCTGGCCCGTGCCCTGGGCCTGGTGTTCATCGAGCACCAGGCACGGATATGACACTCCGCCACAGTGGCCGGTCTGGCCACAACATTCGGGCGGGGTGCCATGACCAATCACTGGGTGGATCTCAAGAACGCCGACGTGTTCATGGTTAATGGCTCCAATGCGGCGGAGAATCACCCGGCCTCAATGAACTGGATCAACAAGGCCCGCGATGACCGCAAGGCCCAGTTGATCGTCGTAGACCCCCGTTTTACCCGCACCGCGGCCAAAGCCGATCTGTACGCCCCCATCCGCAGCGGCACCGACATCGCCTTTTACGGCGGTTTGATGAAGTACATCATAGATAACGAGTTGTACCACAAAGAGTACGTGGTAAACTACACCAACGCCGCTACCCTGATCAACCCCGGCTTTGAGGATACCGAGGATCTGGACGGGCTCTTCTCCGGCTTCGCGGACGACGACGGCGATGGCTTTGGTAAGTACGATCGTTCCACCTGGAGCTATCAGACCGATGCCGATGGCAATGCGCTTCGAGATGAGACGCTCCAGGACCCCAACTGCGTCTTCCAGCTCTTGAAGAAGCACTTTACCCGCTACGACCTGGATGCGGTGTCCTCCATCACCGGCTGCCCCACGGACAAGCTGGAAGCTGTTTACAAGCTGTATGCCAGCACGGGTGCGCCCAATAAGACGGGCTCCATCCTCTATGCCATGGGGCAAACGCAGCACACCGTCGGCTCGCAAAACGTGCGCTGCATGGCCATGGTACAACTGTTGCTGGGCAACATCGGTCGACCCGGCGGTGGGGTGAACGCCCTGCGTGGCGAGAGCAACGTGCAGGGTTCCACCGACATGGCCGTGCTGGCCCACATCATCCCGGCCTACATGGCCACACCCAACGCTGGCAGCCATCCGAACCTGGCGGCCTACCTGGAGAAAGAAACGCCCAAGACCAGCTATTGGGCCAACAAGCCCAAGTTCTTCGTCAGTTTGCTCAAGGCCTGGTGGGGCGACCACGCCACCGCTGCCAACGACTTTGCCTACGACTACATGGGCAAGGTGGAGAGCGCAGCGAATCACTACTGGATCCCGCTCTTTGAGGCCATGCATGGCGGCACGATCAAGGGCTGCTGGATCCTGGGCCAGAACCCGGCCGTGGGCGGTCCCAACGCCCGCTTCGAGCGGGAGGCGCTGGGTAAGCTGGACTGGATGGTGGTCCAGGAGATCTTCCAGACCGAGACGGTGGCCTTCTGGCAGGAGCCGGGGAAGAATCCGGCGGACATCAAGACCGAGGTCTTCGTCCTGCCGGCGGCCGACGCCATGGAGAAGGAAGGCAGCATCGTCACCAGCGGGCGGCTGATCCAGTGGCGACCCAAGGTGGCCGAAGCGCCCGGCGAGGCCCTTCCCGACCACGACATCCTGAACCTGATTGCCCTCAAGCTGAAGGAACTGTATGCGGCCGAGCCCGGGCCCTTCCCTGATCCCGTCCTGCGTCTGAACTGGGATTACAGTGGTGGGCCAGTGCACCCAGTTGCTGGCCAGTTGATTGACATCGCCAAGGTAGCGCACGAGGTCAATGGCTACGCCGTCGAGGACGTGCTGGACGCCAATGGCAACGTCCTGGCCAAGCAGGGCGACCCGCTCAAGACCTTCGGCCATCTCCAGGCCGACGGCAAGACGGCTTGCGGCAACTGGCTGTACGTGGGCTACTACTACCCACTGTCTGACGGCGAGGGGAACGTCCTGCCGGCCAGCAAGCGGCGCGGGCAGAAAGACCCCGGCGGCCTGGGTATCTATCCCTACTGGGCTTACTCCTGGCCGGTCAACCGGCGGATCATCTACAACCGCTGCTCGGCTGATGCCGATGGCCGTCCGTGGCCCGGCGGCAAGGACCTGATCTGGTGGAACGGCTCGAAGTGGACCGGCTACGACGTACCCGACTTTGGGGGCACCAAGGCGCCCGATGCTGCCGGCGGCCGTGATCCCTTCATTATGAAGACCGACGGCAAGGGTTGGCTCTTTGGTGCCTTGAACGAAGGGCCGTTCCCCACGCACTATGAGCCGGTGGAATCGCCTACCACGAACCTCCTGTATCCCAACC
>CAZQDO010000219.1:0-4888 GCA_964592085.1 uncultured Anaerolineae bacterium
CACCAGGGATTGGACTTGCAGGGTGGCATGCAAGTGCTCCTGGAGGCGGGCCTGGCGGAGGGGCAGGAGATCGAGGCCGGCGCCATGGACGCCGCCAAGGTCATCGTTAAGAACCGCGTGGATGCCCTGGGTGTCACCGAGCCTCTGGTGCAATCGCAGGGCGAACGGCGGATCATCGTCGAGCTGCCTGGGGTGGAGGATCCTGAGTTGGCGATTTCCACCATCCGTGAGACAGGGCTCCTGGAGTTCGTTGATGCGGGCAGCACCTTCTTGGAGCCGGGCACAGTGGTCGAAACAGATTTCGGCGGCACGGTGTCCCCTACGGAGGAGATCACGGAAACGGCAACTGTCACCCCTACAGTGGCGGCTACCCCCGACCAGGTTTACAGCACGGTGATGACGGGCAAGGAATTGGATACCATCAACGTCGCCCTGGATCAGTATGGTAAGCCAGAGATTCACTTCGCCTTAAAATCCGATGGGACCAGCATTTTCGCGGATTTCACCAGCCGGAATGTGGGAAGATTCCTGTGCATTGTTCTGGACAAGCGAGTCATCTCCTGTCCCCGGATTCAAAACGCCATCACTGACGGCAGCGCTCGGATCACGGGCAGTTTCACTTTGGAGGAAGCGCGGAGTCTGGCCATCCAGTTGCAGTATGGCGCTTTGCCAATTCCTCTGCGGGTGGAGACGACCCGCTCCATCGGCCCGACCCTGGGGCAGGACTCCGTGCAGAGGAGTGTCCGGGCTGGAGCCATAGGTCTGGCCGCTGTTCTCCTCTTCATGCTGATCTACTATCGTCTGCCCGGGTCCCTGGCCGCTCTGGCGTTGATCATCTACGCTTTGCTGAACTTCGCGCTCTTCAAGCTGATCCCCGTCACCCTGACCCTGCCGGGCATCACCGGCTTTCTCCTCTCTACAGGCATGGCCGTTGATGCCAATATCCTGATCTTCGAGCGAATGAAGGAGGAGCTGCGGTGGGGGCGGAGCCTGGCAGCGGCCATCAACGCCGGCTTCGATCGAGCCTGGACTTCCATCCGCGACTCGAACCTCTCCACCATCATCACCTGCGCTATACTCTACTGGTTTGGGTCCAATTTCGGGGCCAGCGTGGTCAAGGGCTTTGCCATCACCCTGTTCATCGGTGTGGTGATCAGCATGTTCACCGCCGTCACTGTCACCCGCACCTTTATCCGCTTCGTCTTCAGCGTATTCGGCGAGCGGCTGCGGGAGCGGGAGTGGCTCTTAGGAATCTAGCGCCCAGGCGTCTAAGCGCCATAGCGTCTATGCGTTGCTTTTTGCTAAGACGCTGGCTGAGGAGGGTTTATGTTTAACATCATTGAGAAACGTCGTTGGTATTTCCTCATCTCGGCCCTGGTCATTGGGGCCGGTTTGATCGCCATGATCTACTCCACCGTGCGGTTTGGCACGCCGGTGCGTCTGAGCATTGATTTCACGGGGGGATCGCTCCTGGAGCTGGAGTTCGAGCAGATCGTCCAGCCAGCGGAGGTGCGGCAGGTCTTCGTGGACAGGGGCTACACGGACACCATCGTGCAGACCACCACCGATGAGCGCACGGTCCTCATTCGCTCCGACTTCCTCGAATCGGAGACCAAGTCGGAGATCAAAGCCGTGCTGGAGGAGAGATACGGGGCGGTGGAGGAGTTACGGTTCGAGTCTGTGGGCCCCACCATCGGCGGGGAGGTGACCAGAGCGGCGACCATGGCCGTGGCAACAGCCTCCCTCGTCATCCTGGGCTTCATCGTCGTGGCCTTCCGACGGGTGCCCAAGGCCTTTCGCTACGGAACCTGTGCCACTGCGTCCTTGATCCACGACATCCTGGTGGCTCTAGGCTTCTTCTCCATTATGGGCCTCATCCGAGGCTGGCAGGTGGACTCCCTTTTCCTGACCGCTATCCTCACCGTCATCGGCTTCTCGGTGCAGGACACCATCGTGGTCTTCGACCGCATCCGCGAGAACATCCCCAAGCGGCGGGGTGAGTCCTTTGAAATGATCGTCAACCGCAGTATCCTGGAGACCATTCACCGCTCCCTGGCCACCCAGCTCAACGCTATTTTCATCATGATCGCCATTCTCCTTTTCGGCGGAGCGACTGTGAAGCAGTTCATCGCCACTTTGTTGGTGGGGATGATCAGTGGTACCTATTCGTCCATCTTCACCGCCGTACCCCTGTTGGTGGTTTGGGAAAAGGGTGACGTAGGCCAGTTTTTTCGCGGCCTGCGGGGGCGAAAGGCGGCAGCCTAGACTGACACGGGGTTGGGGAAAATCTCAGCCCCGTTTTTGTTGTGGAGGGAACAACGGACGGCAGGATTCAACGGACAGAGTGATCCGTAAATCCCGCCCATCCATGTTCTTTGACGCCCAAGGCGTTATGTGCTATGATAAGAGGGAGCGGGGAGGATGTAGATCATCGGTATGATCCGGAGTGCAGGCGCAAGCCTGTTGGGGTGGACTTGCGTCCTCACTCCGACGAGTTTTCTCTTGAGGATAGATCATGGGTCTGATCGTGATTCGCTACGGCGAAATCGGCTTGAAGGGCAAGAACAGGTGGTACTTCGTCAAGCGGCTGCGCAGGAACATCAGGGACTGCCTGAAAAGAAATGATATAACGGGGGAGGTGCGCAGCGTCGGGCAGCGGGTCTACGTGCAGGTCGAGGACGTGGAGCCGGCCCTTCGACAGCCCTTCGACAAGCTCAGGATGACAGCTCAGGACAAGGCCGTCGAGAAGCTACGGGACGTCTTTGGCATCGTTTCGCTGAGCCCGGCCCAGGAAGTGGCGGCTGACATTGAGGCCATTAAGGCTGAGGCATTGAAGATGGCTGAGGGAACTGGCCTGAACGAGCAACGCACTTTCCGCGTGCAGAGCCGCCGTGCCGATAAATCGTTTCCCCTGATTTCGCCGGAGATCAACCGGCTGGTCGGGACGCACGTCCACGAGGCGACCGGAGCGCGGGTTGACCTCTCCGACGAGGCCGACCTCACCATCGGCGTGGAGGTGCGCCGGGACCACGCGCTGGTCTACGGTCAGACGGTGGCCGGGCACGGGGGATTGCCCCTGGGCACCCAGGGGCGGGCAGTGGCCCTGATCTCTGGCGGCATTGATTCGCCTGTAGCTGCCTGGATGATCATGAGGCGGGGGTGTGTGGTGATTCCCGTCCACTTTCGTCAGAGCGAGGTGGAGCTGGCCAAGTTCATGGACAACTGCGAAGTTCTGTCGCGTTACGCCTATGGCTGGAACATGCGCCCCATTGTGTTGGATCACCACGAGGTCTTTGGCGAGACCTACGAGAAGCTCCGACGCATCGGCGCTGAGCGCTGGACTTGTCTCTTCTGCAAGCGGGCCCTGCTCCAAAAAGCCTGTGAGATCGCCGATCAGCACAAGGCTAAGGCGCTGGTCATGGGGGATTCCCTGGGCCAGGTAGCCAGCCAGACCCTGGACAATCTGGAGGTCATCTCCTATGGCATTGAAAAGCCCATCCTGCGCCCTCTCATCGGCCTGGATAAGACGGAGATCACCGCCCTGGCGCGCCGCATCGGCACCTTCGAGGTCTCCATTCGTGAGGCCGAGACGTGTCCGTATCTGCCGCCAGACCCGCTGACCAAGGCCAGCTTGCCCAAGCTGAAGGCCGTCATGGAGAAGATGGAAGAGAGTGAAATGTGAAAAGGGACAGGGGTGTCATTGCGAGCGACCGTAGGAAGCGAAGCAATCCCCTCCGTCGCTAGTTGGAGATTGCTTCGTCACTTCGTTCCTCGCAATGACAGGATGAGTGGTTGTAAGGGATGAGTGATGGGGAAAGTCAAGGAATCCTTGCCGGTAAAATTGATAGCCAGTCTGTTCGCGGCCAGCGAGGAATTGCTGGGGGAGGCCAAGGTCAGGCTGAGTCAGGAGTTTGGGCCCATTGACTTTGAGAGCGAGCCCTTGCCCTTTGATCATACGGCTTACTACGCGGCAGAGTTCGGGGAGAGCCTGAAGCGGAGGTTTGTGGCCTTTGAGGAGCTGGTGCACCCAGGCCGGCTGGCGGAGATCAAGCGGCTGACCAATGCTTTGGAGATGGAATGGGCGGTGGGGGGCAAGCGGCGGATCAACATTGACCCTGGCTACGTTTCTCACTCCAAGCTGGTCCTGGCCACCACCAAGAATCACGCCCACCGCATCTATCTGGACCAAGGGATCTACGCTGAGGTGACTTTGTATTTCCACAAGGGCACCTTCCGCGCCTGGCCGTGGACTTACCCCGACTATGCCGGCCCGCCTCTCGTCGCCATCTTCAACCGAATCCGGGAGCTCTACGTGAAGCAACTGCGTGAAACGTGAAACGTGCTGCGTGATTTCACGTTTCACGCAGCACGTTTCACGGCCTGACATGCAACAGCAAGCGGAAATTGGCTCTATCCTGCCAGGAGATTGGACTCCATTTAGCGGAGCTATTCCTTCGCCAGCAGTTGCGCCTGCGAGACCATACTCTGGTAGTCCCAACCTGAGGCGTAGATGCGGATGGATTTGATGAGGGCGGGCTTGACATCGCCCAGCTCCTCCATCAGGTTGGACGACTCGTAGGGGTACCAGACGAGGCGGGGGATTTTCTCGCCATTTATGATGGGCCAGGTATCGGCAGGGTCCTTGAAATAGAATCCGTGGGTCCAGAAATTGTCGTTGCCATTGATGTCCTTGTAGTCCAGGCGGACGATAATGGGAAACTCGGAACTCCGGGTGCCGCCACCTGCGAGGCTTTGCTCCAGCAGCCTGACAGAGATATGCAACTGGAGGGAGGTGAAATCGCGGACGTCTTTGTCAATGACCTGGACAATTCCCGTCTCCCCGTGGACGGCGGCCTTTCCCATGCGCCAAAAACGCACTGCCTGCCGA
>CAZQDO010000219.1:4898-9763 GCA_964592085.1 uncultured Anaerolineae bacterium
TCGGCTTTGCCGCCGACTTCTTCGGGATTATCCTGTGTGTGATAGACCTCCCAGCCCACCGTTAGTGGCTCCTTGAAGTCGCCATTGGTGATGAGGTCTCGTTCCGCCGGCAGGGGCCCCGTCGGTTCCTTGCCGATTTCCACCGTTGTCCTCTCTCCCTGCCCCAACTCCACCATCTTCCCCATGGCTGTGACCTTCGCTCGGCCGTCGCGCACCGTCAAGTGGAATTTCTCGCTGCTCACTTCCATCGGGTAAGTCCCATCCTCCTCCAACTCGACCGCAGCGTGAGGGGTTTGCACCTGGAAGTCCACGGCGGATTTCGTTGACGGCGCTACGCCGATCCTGACTCTCCCTCCGGTCACTTCCAGGACGATGGCCTTGGGCTTGGAGCTGAGGCCGAATCTGGGCGACTGCGTCTTCTGGATGATCACCCGGGTGTTGTTGTAGAGGTGTAGGGTGCTATCCTCGAAGAATTCCAGGAGAGCCTGGGACGTGGCGTCGGTGATGATGATGGATCCCTCCGATACGTCATCCTTGGTACCTATGACTGCCATGGATCCAACCGTATCTGGCTCCTGCACCACAACAGTGCCCCTGATGGCCGAAAGGGACGTCTCATGCACCTGGGTAGCATTGATGACGTACCAGCGGATGCCCAGAGGGATGCTCACCACCAGGAAACAGAAGGTGATGAAGGCAATGGAAAGGATGATCCAAGCCAGTCGTTCAGGGTTCTTTCGTAGAGTCATCTCGATTCATCTCCATAGCCAGACCAATCTGGCTCTTCTTTCGTCCAGCCGATTCAGCCCCGCTTCACCGGCCAGGCGCACCGCCACCGCGTACTCTTCGGAAGTGATGCGGCGGTTCAGAAGGGGCAACTCGTGCCCCTTGTAGCAGGGCCGGTACTGATCCATGATGTTGAGGTAGGTGTGGGGCGAGACCTCCTGGGCCAGGAACTGGACGATCTCTGGCGTGCCGGCCAACCCCTCTGGCAGCACCAGGTGGCGCACCAGCAGCCCCCGCAAAGCCACCCCCTGCTCGCCCATAGCCAGATCCCCCACCTGGCGATGCATTTCTTTCACCGCCGCCTGGTTGATGGCTGGGTAGTTCTTCACCTTCGAGTAGCGCAGCGCGACGTCGGCGTCGGCGTACTTCATGTCGGGCATGTAGATGTCGAAAACGCCGTCCAGCAGGGCCAGGGTCTTCAGCGAATCGTAGCCGCCGGTGTTGTAGACCAGGGGCAGGTGCAGGCCGGCCTGGGCGGCGATGAGCAGCCCGGCCAGGATTTGGGGCACCACGTGGGAGGGGGAGACGAAGTTGACGTTGTGGCAGCCCATATCCTGCAAGTGCAGCATCATGGAGGCCAGCCCCTCCGGCTCCACCTCTCGCCCGTGGCCCAATTGGCTAATCTCGTAGTTCTGGCAGTACTGGCAGTTGAGGTTACACCAGGAGAAGAAGATCGTCCCGGAGCCGCCACGCCCTACCAACGGCGCTTCCTCCCCGAAGTGGGGATTGCAACTGGAGACCACCGCCCTCTCTCCCGTGCGGCAGACGGCACCTTTGGTGCTTGCCCTGCGGTTCACGCCGCACTCCCTGGGGCAGATGTCGCATGCCTCCAGGCGTTTGTATGCCTCCTTGACCCTCTCCTTCAGCTCGCCGGAGCGGAGGAGGTTTAGGTAGGCGGGTTCAAATCTGCTCATCTCGTTTCCTGTCTAAGAAGTGGTCTGGCCCTCGGTAACTCCTCAGGGCTCACTTCCTGCAATACAAGCAACTTGATCTTCCTTCGCCTCGCTTTGTCAGCGTGGTATCTCTTTGGATGGAGGATGCTCTGCCAGAAACCGCTCAATGAGTTTGTCAGACCAAGAATGACTGTCCCACCCATTGTAAAGGAAGAATCCCTCTCCTGCGACGTGATCCAATCCTCGGATGATATCTGCCAGCAGATTGTCCGGTATGGCTGGTATGGCTGCACGGGCTGGACCATCGGTGATAAGCTCAGTAATAATGGGCTCTGTACGGTAGTTGTTATATATACCAAAGCTTGGATAGCCATCCGCAATTCTGTGAGTCTCCGAGATGGCGTGTATGCATTGCAGGAAGTCAAACTGGCAAGTGGCAGCGATGATTTCATCCCTGTCGTGCCAGAACAACCTGGCAAGGTAGTCAAAGCTTTCAATGTAGGTTGCAGCCAATCGGCAGAGAGATTTCTCTTCAAGCCGCCCCTCCCGTGCCAGCATCGTGAGAATGTAGCGAGCCCAGAACTTATCGCGCCAATAACTTCCTTCCCACTTGATGGGCTGGCGGATGAGAGCAGGAATCCACTCATATTTCTTTTCGTAGACAAGAACAGCTCCCAAAGCGTAGACACGTGTGATCACCTCCCGCCAGACCCAACTGCTATTGAAGTGTAGCATTGTCTCTTTCAACTTCGGGAACTCCACCTTAGGAGCTTGCTTGCACATCTGGTAGAGAACACTTTCCAATTCACTGAATAGTTGGTGCTCATCGTAATGGATCAGCACCACGCCAAGCACCACTAGATTGTCCAAGACCGGGAGCAGATAGTTGTCTCTGACAGTCTGAATGTGGCTGGCATCAGGCTTATCCAAGCTTTCGACATGCTTGAAGAAGACCGTGGGAGCTGATTGCAGATACCGCCTAACCACAAAGGTTTGGCCTTTCTCCAATAGTTCCAAGGCGTGTTCTTCAAATGCTGCGCCGGCCAAGTAGAGGGTTTTCTCGTTATATTGCCGTCTCTCCCTAGCCTGTGGCGCGGGGATTTCGCCACCCGACAGGATCTCGATCAAGAGATCCAGACGCTGAACCAATTCCCGAACTCCTAGAATCTCCTCGGTCCATTGTTCTTTCTCTCGTCGCCGAATCTGCGAGATAATGTTTCGCACGTCGTTCTGATCAGCTTTGACGCTAGCAGCACCTCTACGCACGAGTATGTCACCTGAGTGGAAGGCTGTGCGCTGCTGGCCAGGTGATTCTTCATATGTTCCAGGCTTCTCAAGAATAACGGGCGACCTATCGCTTTTTGGGACGTAGATACAGGCAAATGTCCGGTTCTCATACTCCAGGAGTCGGTGAATCTGGAGTTGAATGTCCACGCGCTCCGCAACATAGCGTTCTATCTGTGCTCGTAGGCGGTCAATATCCAGATCCGCGACGATGTCATCGTTGATTCCGACCGGTTCGTACTTTTGGTCGCCACCGGTCTTTTCTTCCACTCCTAGCATGATATACCCGCCGTGCGTATTTGCCATAGCTACGACATCACGAACGATCTCAACCTTATCCTTAGTCGCCTTTTTCCCGGAAAGATAGTAGGCACGTTTGTAGTCCAGACGCTCTTCTTCGCGTTGTAGAGCAATAAGCTTGGCAAGCTTCTCGGCAGAAAGGTCGTTGTCCACAACGACGTCGGTCTGAGCAACAATCTCGATCTCTTCCATAAGATTTACCTCCATGGCAAACAGATGGCTATCTCAGAGTCATCGTTGACCGTCCGTCGACTTGTGCATACGGCTGTCACTAATCCTGGTTCACCACATAGTGCATCACTTACGCCTAAGCCTTGGATGTAAGCAGGGTGGCAGGACTCTGAGTGGGATAGGGCGGCAGAGACGTGGGCACTGCTATGCCTTCGCTTCTTGCGCGGACTAACCGTAAACTGGGACGGCTGGCTCGATCCTCCCGACGCTAGAATCACTGAGGCCACTGACAAACACTGAACACACTGATTCAGTGTCCTCATGCTCCTCAGTGCTTCAGTGTTTCCGTGTCATAGCTCATCAAGTTCCCGCTCCCAATCGGGCGAGGGCGATTCCTGTCGAGCCTGGGTCACTAGCCGCTGAAGGACGGCGGAAGCAGCCAGAATGGCATCTTCTGGCTCCCCCTCGCGGTTCAGCAGGTTGCCCATAATGAAATGAGCCCCATCTGATCGAACGAGGTGATGTCTACCATCACGGCTTTCGTCTCACCACCTTCGTAAAGGATGGGAAAGCGGTCTCGAATCCATAAAGTCGTTTCAGTCATGATTCATCTCCTTAACGTCTTCGTCTGTTGCGCGGACTAACCGTAAACTGCGACGACTGGCTCGATCCTCCCAACACTAGAATCACTGAGGCCACTGACAAATACTGAACACACTGACTCAGTGTCATCAGGCCTCTCAGTGCCTCAGTGTTTCCATCTCCCTCAGTTCACCAGTCGCTTAATCTCCAGCTTCGATGCGCCGAAATTGAGGAGCAGGCCAACTTTGTAGCCCGATGCTTTCAGATAGGACAGCGTTTGCACGAAGTCCACCGGTTCTAGCTCAGCCTTGGCCTTAATCTCTACCATGACCTCGTCAACGATAAAATCAACCCGCTTGCGCCCAATCTTTCTGCCCTTGTAGTGAATGTCAATCCATACCTCACGGCTGAACTCCAGATCGTGAGCCGGTAGCTCTAATGCTAAAGCACGTTGGTAGATGACTTCCTCGAAACCTGGGCCGAGCTTGCGATAAACTTCCTTAGCCGCTGCAATGATCCGCGCTGTCACATCCGACAGTGGATACTCTGCCTTCACGTACTGCTTGGCCATGCCACCCTCCTCAGCGGTATCAGTGCTTTCAGTGCTTCAGTGTTTCAAACGTCACCAATTCACCGGCACCCTCCGCATCCTCCACTGCCGGTCCCGATACTGAACGTACTTGTTCTGCCGCCCGAATTCGTAGAGCTGCCGGGTGACCTCCACGTCCTGTTGGCAGTAGTCGAAAAGCTCCTGCATCTTGCCCTGTCGCCACCAGCGGATAGCCTGCAGGCCGTCGGCCGATTTGCCGACCCCCAGAGTGGCGCTGGCCAGGGCATCCAGGCTCAGGC
>CAZQDO010000220.1:0-9761 GCA_964592085.1 uncultured Anaerolineae bacterium
GTATCAGGTGGTTCACGAGAACCTGCAAACGGTCGCGGAGGCGTTCCCCTTCATCGGCATGGAGCCTGGGCATATCAAGGAGCCGGTGCGAGTTCGCACGGCGCTAGACGCTCTGCGAGCGGCCCGGAATGCCGAGGCCGACGGGTTGGAGACACTACGGAGAATCGTCAATGAGCTTTGAGAGGTGAGTTTCTGATGCTAAAAAGACCCATTCGCTTCTGTGGCGTGGACTGCAGCAAGTGCGATACCTACCAGCACTTTCTGGCGGGGGATGAGGGCGGATTGGTGAACCCTGAGAACAACTATCGCTGTTGTTGGCTGCCCAGGGACTACCCAAAGGGCAGGGATTGTCCAATTAGAATCTGTTGTGAGGAGAAAGGGATATTGTACTGTGGGGAATGTGGTCAGTTTGAGGAGTGTGTCAGGATGCGAGAGTTCTACGCACAGCCTGGCTATGACAAACTGAAAAGAAGAATGGTTGAACAGATTATGGCCGGGAAGAAGAGGACACAGTGCACCACGTAGAAACAGCGGCTATGAAGCACCTTGAGCACCTCTGTGTAGAGATCGGCCCTCGGCCGGTCGGTTCGAAAGCGAACCGGGCTGCGGCCGACTACATCCGGGGCGCCTTCGAGGCCACTGGCCTGGATCTGGAGATGCAGGAGTTCCTCTGCCCCCTCTGGGAGGAGATCGAGACGCAACTGGAGGTCGGTGGGGAGAAGCTGCCCGCGTTTGCCAACACCTGGTCGCCGTCCTGTGATGTAGTCGCCACGGCTGTGGCCCTGGGGACGGTGGCCGAGCTGGAGGCGGCGGAGCTGGCAGACCGGGTCGGTGTCCTGTACGGCGACCTGACAAAGGGACACGGCATCGGGCCCAGGAGCGCTTTCTACTTTCCTGAGGAGCACCAGAAGATCGTGCGTCTGCTGGAAGAGAAGGGGCCGACTGCGGTCCTTGCGGTCAATCCGCAGGTGGGCAACCTGGAGCGGTTGATCTGTGACTGGGAATTCCCCATCCCCTCGGTGACTGTCCCGGCGGAGGTCGGGCTGACGTTGCTGCGCCACGGCGATCGGCCTCTGCACCTACGGATCGAGAGCAGCCAGGTCCCGAGCCGTTTTGCCAGCGTCGGCGCCCGAAAGGCCGGCCGCCGACCGGAGCGCATCATGTTGCTGGCCCACCTGGACACCCAGGCCGGTACACCGGGAGCCAATGACAACGGTGCCGGTGTTGCCGTCTTGTTGGCCCTGGCCGAGCGGCTGGCCCAGAGGGAGCTGGCAGCCAGCCTGGAGTGGCTCGCCGTAAACGGTGAGGAGAGCGGTGGCTTGGGTGATGCCGAATACCTGCGCCGGCGGGGGGATACGCTGGAGCAGGTCCTGGCCGTGATCAACGTGGACGGCGTCGGGCATTTCCTGGGTGTGCACACAGTCACGGTCATGGGGGGCTCGCAGGCGCTACGCGATCAGGTTTTCGCTGTAATGCAAAGATACCCCGGCGTCGTCCGGGTCGAACCCTGGTACGCGAGCGATCACACCGCCTTTTTCTCTCAGGGCGTGTCGTGCATCCCGATCAGTTCCGTCGGCCCTGTTGCCAACGAGCACCTCCCCACCGACACCATCGAGTGGATCAGTCCGGCCAAGCTGGGCGAGGTCATATCGCTCGTTACCGACGTGGTGGAGAGCTTGCAGGACAAATCGCCGGACTGGTGCCGGGAATCCAAGAGCTGACAAAGCTCAAATCATCAAAGATAAGGAGGATAGCAATGGAACCGAAGATCGTCAAGAGAGCAGCATTCACTGTCGTGGGGATGAAGTACCACGGCAAGAACGAGAACAACGAGATCCCCCAACTGTGGGGCGAATTCGGACCGAGGATGGGCGAAATCAAGCAGGTGGCAAACCTGCACGTCGCCTACGGTGTCTGCGACAACTTCGACGAAAGCAGCAGCAAGTTTGACTACATCGCCGCGTTCGAAGTGAGCAGCACTGCTGAGGTCCCCGAGGGCATGGTAAGTTGGAACGTACCGGCAGGCAAGTACGCTGTCTTTACCTGCACCTTGCCCACCCTGGGCGAGACGTACCAGTATGCCTACCACACCTGGCTGCCCCAGTCCGGCTACCAACGCGCTCCTGGCCCGGAATTCGAGCTGTACGACGAGAGCTTCGATCTCAAGGATCCGAGCTCGAAGATGGATGTTTACGTTCCCATCCAGAAAGCTTCATAGCACGATAGGCCGCTTGCGTGATGCCCGGCGGCGTCGCGCAAGCAGCCACCTCTCCTAATCCAATAAGGGGGCAAAGATGAGTCAAGTTGATGCCGTAAGAATCGTCACTGTTGACGCCACCAACGTCGCCCAATACGGGTTCTTCTGTTATAAGAGCAAGCCCAAGTCGGAAGGGTATCGCCGCAAACTGGACTGGCTGGAACAGCGGTTTTCGGAAGGCCTGAAGATCAAAATCGTCTACGAGGGGAAGCGGACCGTCGGGTTTATCGAGTACATCCCCGGCGAGTTCGCATGGCGCGCGGTCGAGGCCGAGGGCTACCTGCTCGTCCACTGCGTCTGGGTCGTCGGCAAGGGCAAGAAGAAGGGGTACGGTTCGCGGCTGCTGAACGAGTGCGTCGAAGATGCCCAGGAGATGGGAAAGCACGGCGTGGCCATGGTGACGAGCAGCGACCACTGGCTGGCCGGGAAGAAGCTGCTCCTCAAGAATGGATTTGAGTCCGTGGGTCAGGCGCCCCCTTCCTTCGAGCTACTGGTCAAGAAGTTCGACGATGCGCCGGCTCCCGCTTTCCCGGGGGACTGGGAGGAGCGACTTGGCCGCTATGGTTCGGGGCTGACCATCATCCGCTCCGACCAATGTCCCTACGTTGACGGCGTATCACAGATGTTCCAGGAAATCGCCACTGGCATGGGCATACAGAGCCAGGTGATCGAACTGAAGAGCCGCCAGGAAGTGCAGGAGTCTGCACCGTCGCCCTACGGCGTGTTCAACGTCGTATACAACGGGAGGCTGGTGACCTATCACTGGGTCAGCGAGAAGGCGTTCCGCAAGCTCCTGGAGAAACAGTCACAGTGAGTTGGCAGGGCGTCCTCACGCCACACTCAACGAGGAGGCTATTCACGATGGAATACTACGAGAACTACCCGAGTTCGCTCGTCGCTTTCAATTTGCTGTTTGGTCTTGCAGGTCTCGCCGTCGGCCTGATCGTCCTGGCCCAACTGGGGACCTGGGCCTGGGTGGGGTATCTGTCCTTCTATCTCCTGGAGATGGCTTCGGTGCTGGCCTTTGCTTGCACACGATGCTGCTACTACGGCAAGGCCTGCGGCATGGGCTACGGCAAACTGTCCGCTCTGTTGTTCAAGAAGGGGGCAGAGGAGGAATTCCACAAGGCCACATCCCACAAGGTGGCGGGAATACTCTTGCTCATCACCTTTCCGTTGCCTGTCCTGGGCGGCATCGCTTCGCTGATAGTGGAGTTTTCACCCTACCGGCTGCTCCTGTTCCTGGTTCTGATCGGCCTGACGGTCGTTGGCTTCGTGACGCGCCCCAGGTTGGTGTGTGGACACTGCAAACAGGCGGAAAGCGGTCGCTGCATGATGGCCCCACGGAAGAAGGAGTGACAAATGACCGGCCCGACTCAATGGCTGCTGGAATCGGACGAGCCCTGGACCCGCTACCGCACGCTGGTGGATCTGCTCGACCGATCTTTGGATGACTCCAAAGTGATGGCAGCCAGGGCAGCGGTCACGCGGGCTGAGCCTGTAAAAAGGATCTTCGACGCTCAAAGAAAGGACGGAGGCTGGGAGGCGGACTACCTCTGTTACTCTTGCTCCAGCCAGCACCAGGGCGATACCATGTCGCTGCTGTCGGTCTTTGCCGACTTTGGCCTGACGGTTGAGGACGAGCGGGTGGCACGGGCTTGCGAGTTCGCCCTGCGTTTTCAGACAGACAGCGGGAACTTTCGCGTCACCACCGAGGACTCACAGACCTTCATCTGTCTCTCCGCCAATACCGTGCGCTCGCTGGCAGCTCTGGGCCTGATTGACGACGAGCGTTTGCAGCGAACCTACCAGTACATCGTGGAGACACAGCGGCTGGACGGGGGCTGGATTCACTCCAAGTCCGCCCAGCGCGGCCAGCCTCGTGAGCACGTCCCCAGTTGTCCTCACGCCACGCTCAACGTCTTGTGGGCATTGGCAGAGCATCCAGAGCTTCGAGAGAGTCGGGTTGCGAGGGATGGCGCGGAGGTGGTGCTCCGCCACTGGGCGGAGAGGACGCGCCTCTACGGCTGGGGCATCGGCAGCACCTGGCCCAGGCTCAAGTATCCCTTCATCTGGTACGGTCTGCTCAAGTACGCCGACGTCCTCTCCCGCTTCGCGTTCCTGAAGGACGACCCGCGTCTGAGAGAGGTGATTGCCGTCCTCATCGCCAAGCAGGATGATGCCGGGCACTGGCGGGCCGAGTCCGTATACAAGTACTGGAAGGACTTCGACTTCGGCCAGAAGAAAGCGCCCTCGCCGTGGATCACGCTGCTGGCTCTCAGGATAATCAAAAGAGTCAATAGATGGAGGTGAACCAATGAGCGTTCTGGAACGGCTGTCGTCGGTCGCAGGCGACCGTAGCGAGGGCTCCAACAAGGCCGTGGCTCGCGAGGCCCTGGAGCGGCCTGAGATGCTGAACGAGGTAGCGGTGGGGCTGGAATGGGACGATCGCAAACTGGTGGCCGACTGCGCCGAAGTGTTCACCGAGGTAGCCAAGGAGAACCCATCGCTGATCGTACCCTACGTGGCCCGCATCGTCCCCCTCATCAGTCACAAGTACACGCGGGCACGCTGGGAGTCCACCCACGCCCTGGCACTGGTGGCATCCCTGGTGCCGGAGCAGGTCGCCCCCCTGCTGCCCGACCTGGTGGCCAAGATCGAGAAGGACAAAAGCGTCATCGTCCGCGACTGCGCGGTGCTGGCCCTGGGCGAATACGGGCGCAGCAGCCCGGAGGCGGCGCGGGAGGTGTTCCCACACCTGTTGCGGGCGCTGGAGGCGTGGGAAGGAAAACACGCCAAGCTAGTGCTGGAAGCCATGAGCAAACTGATGGAGGTGGAACCGGCACTGAAGGCAGAAGTGCAGGCCGCAGCTCAAGGATGCCTCAACCACTACCGGGCCAATGTCCGGCGGCTGGCTAAGAAGCTTGTGGGTCAAGGGTGAAAATGTCAACAGAATACCACCCAATCGAGTGCAAGACCCTCTTGCACCACCACGATACCGGTTATCTGCCCTACCATTGGGATGCCAACATCTATCGGGGCTGTGCTCACTCCTGTCCCTATTGCTTCGCGCGCTATTCCCACGAGTATCTGGGCTACCGTGACCCCTTCGATTTCGAGCAGAGAATCATGGTCAAGGTGAACGCCCCGGAGGTGCTGGACCGCGAGCTTGCCAGTCCCAAATGGGCGGGGGAGTTGGTCAATCTGAGCGGGGTCTCTGATCCTTATCAACCGGCAGAGAAGAAGTTCGGCCTGACGCGGCAGGTGCTGGAGGTCATGCTGAAGCACCGAAACCCAACGATCCTGGGCACCAAGTCAGACCTCATCCTGCGCGATCTGGATCTCCTGTCTCGCCTCGCAGAGACGGCCTTTTGCTGCGTTGCGGTCACCATCACCACCCTGGACGAAGGTCTCAGGAGACGGTTGGAGCCTTTCTCTGCTCCTGCCAACCGCAGGGTAGCCGTGCTCAAAAGGTTGAAGGAGGCGGGGGTGAAGACCGGCCTGCTTGCCCTCCCCATCTTCCCCTATCTGACCGACGACCAGCGCAGCCTCGAAGACCTGGTGCGGACCGCTGCCGAGTGTGACGTGGACTTTTTCGTGGCCGGTGTCCTGAGCCTGAAATCCAGTGCCCGTCAGCGTTTTTTGCCTTTCCTGAAACAGCAGTTCCCGGATCTGTACCCCAAGTACTGCGAGCTCTACAGAAGGTGGAGTGCTCCCAGGGAGTATTCACGAGAGATCCACGAGAGAGTCCGTCTCTTGCAGGAAAAGTACGAGGTCGGGCACGACGTCCAATGGCCCCAGGGAACGGGGCCGCGGGTGAGACAGATGTCTCTGTTTGAGCTGAACCCATCTACAAACGATTGGAGTTAGGAGCAGGTCTATTCTCATCGTCGCGGTGGGAAAACTTAATGAGGAAACTGGAGGTGAAATAATGACGAAAACTGATCTGATTCAATGGCTGCTGGAATCGGACGAGCCCTGGACTCGCTACCGCACGCTGGCGGATCTGCTCGACCGGCCTGAGGACGACCCTGAAGTGCAAACCGCCCGCGCCGAGATGCTGGCCCATCCCCAGGTGCAGGCCCTCATCGCCGAGGCCGCCACCTGGCCCGGCTATGCCCTCAAGCGGCACAACGACGCCAAACACCCCATCTACAAGTTCAGCACCCTGGCCGATTTCGGCGTGCGAGCCAATGATCCGGGAATGGCCAGCGGCATCGAGGCTGTGATGGCCCACCAGTCGCCGGAGGGGGCCTTTGAGACCCAGATCCGTCTCTACAAACGCTTCGGCGGCATTGACGGCGAGCGGTGGACGTGGATGGCGTGCGATGCGCCGACCCTGCTCTATGCACTGCTGGCGTTTGGACTGGAGGATGCCCCCCGCGTCAAGCAGGCGGTGAATCACCTGGTGGGCCTGGTGGACGGGAACGGCTGGCGTTGTAGGGCTGCGCCAGAGTTTGGTGGAAAGTTCAAGGGTCCCGGCCGTAAGGACGACCCTTGCCCCATTGTCAACGTCTACGCACTCAAGGCATTGGCCCAGATTCCGAAGTTGCTAGACAGCCCCACCACGCGCACCGGCGTCGAGATGCTCCTCTGGCACTGGGAACACCGAACCGAGCGCAAGATCTACCTGTTCGGCATCGGCACCGATTTCCGCAAGCTCAAGTACCCTTTCGTGTGGTACGACGTCTTACACGTGGTGGATGTGCTCAGCCGCTTCCCCTTTGTCCACGCCGATCCCCGCTTTCGTGAGATGGTAGAGGCCATCACCACGCAAGCTGATGAGGAGGGGCGCTACACCGCCACCTCGATGTACCGCGCCTGGAAGGGCTGGTCCTTCGCTGACAAGAAGCACCCATCGCCTTGGCTCACCTTCCTGGTGCTGCGGGTGGTCAAGAGGATATACGGCCAGGGGGGGAAGTGTCATCAACAGATCCACGGAGGATGACCGGTGAACACCACTCCCTTGACCCCGGATCGGATCAACCAGTTCCTATTGAGCAAGCAACACCTTGCGGCGGGGACGCAGGGGGAGGACGTCGTGCAAGTCGTGGGGGACATCTGCGTTCTACACGCCACGGCAGCCCCCACCCCCTATCTCTCCCTCTGGAACAGGGTCAAAGGCTTCAGCCGTGAGCAACTCGATGCGGAGCTGTACGAGACCAGAAGGCTGGTGAGGGTGCTGTGTATGCGCAGGACGCTGTTCATCTTCCCCTCAGAAAAGCTGCCCGTCTTCTTTCAGGCTACCAAGAAGCAAGTGCAGAGGCGCTTCCCGAGTGAAGCGCGCAGGCTGCTGGTGCAAGCCGGGCTGTGCCAAGAGGGAGAAGAATCGGAAGCGCTGGAGCACCTGCATCAGAGGATCGTAGAGGTTTTGGCGGACAGAGGCCCTTCAACCGTGTCGGAGATTGGCAAACTGGTACCGGAGCTCAAGATCAAAGTCAAGTACGACGTGGACAGACCCTACGCGGGCGAGTTCAGCCTGGGGTCGAGGATCGTGCCGGGGATGTGCATCCTGGGCCTGCTGGTGAGGGCCAAGCCTCGCGGCAGTTGGCGCAGCACCCTGCACCAGTACACTCCCCTGGCTGTCTGGCTACCCGACGTGGACTTGGAATCCCTGACGCCAAAGGAGGCGCAAACTCGCTTGGTGCGGTGGTACCTCGTCGCCCTGGGCCCGGCCACCCTGGAGGACATCGCCTGGTGGAGCGGCTTCAGCAAAGGGGAGACGAGGAAGGCCCTCTCCGCTCTGGATGACGAGCTTGCGGAGATCGAGATCAAGGGCCTGGGCGGTGACTACTTGATGTTGACGGCAGACCATCAACGACTGCTGGAGACCCAGCCTGGGGTGCAACCGAGTGTCAACCTGCTGCCCAGCCTCGCCCCCTACATCATGGGCTACCGGGACCGCCGCCGCTTTCTCGACCCAGAGCACTACCACCAGGTTTTCGACCGGTCGGGCAATGCCTTCGCCACTGTCTGGGTCAATGGGAGGGTGGTGGGCGTCTGGCACGAGCAGGAGGCAGCCGTCGAGTTGCTTCTTTGGGAGGATGTCGAGCGTGAGGCCCTGATGACAGAAGCCAGGCGGCTGGGACGCTTCCTCAGCGGGGAAGACGTCGAGGTTATGATAAAACCATATCCCCCCGAAGTCTACGTGAAGAACCCCTTTGCCCTGGCCAAGAGATGAGAGACGAGGGCACAAAGCAGGACAGGATCAGCCAGAATCTACGGGTTATTGCCATCATCTCTTCCCTGACTGGCCTGTTCTCCACCATGACGCGGGCCGTGTGGCAGCCCTTCGTCCTCAGCCTGGGCGCGCCGATGAGCACGCTGGGCTTCCTGGAGAGCCTGGGTGGGAGGAGAGGGCTTGTGACGGCCGTGCTCCAGCACATCGGCGGCTGGCTCTCCGACCGCCTGGGCAGAAAGCCCCTCGTCGCTTTGGGCAGCCTCCTGGGCCTTCTGGTCATGGTGTTCTACCTGCTGGCGGCCACTGTCGGCGACTGGCGATGGCTGCTGCCCGGAGTCATCCTGCTAGGGGGCACTCAGGTTTTCATCCCAGCCAGGAATGCACTGGTCGCCGAATCCGTGCAGGCCAGCCAGCGCGGCGCCGCCTATAGCCTCCAGACTGCCTCCTGGATCGTGCCCGGCGTCTTCGCCGCAGCCCTGGGTGGCTTCATCGCCGACCGCTGGGGCTTCACCCCGGTCTTTGTGACGCGCTTCGGGCTGGAGGCCCTGCGGCTACTCCTCATCCTCTGGCTTCTGCAAGAGACGCTGAGTCGGGTCAATGGGGGGATTTCCCTGGGTGAATTGAAAGGGGTGCTGACCAGGATAGTCGTGCCTCCCAGGGAACTGCGGAGCCTCTACTGGGCCCTGTCTGTGGACATCTTCGTCTGGGGATTGGGAAGCTCCCTCCTCTTCGGGATGCTGAGCGAAACCTACGGCTTCACTACCTTCCAATTGGGGGTGATGTCCGGCCTGCTCTCCCTGGTCTGGGCAACTTCTCAACTACCCATCGGAAGGCTGGTGGACCGTTACGGTTGCAAGCCCTTCCTGGTCCTATCGGAGGCGCTGGGCCTCATCGTCGTCGGTGGCTGGCTCTTCAGCACCAACTTCGTGGCCTTCGCTGCCTTGCATGGACTCTTTGGACTGATGGCCGCTGCCTGGGTGCCGGCTCTGCGGACGCTCCTAGCCAACAGCGTCCCCACGAAGCAACTGGGGGAGGAAATGGGCCGGCTCGCCGCCTTCCGGGGACTAATCGGCTTCCCCGCTCCCTACATCGGAGGCCTGCTCTACGACCGATTTGGGTTCCAGGCCCCCATCCTGGCCAACTTGGTGGGTGTGGCCATCGCGTTGATGGCTATCGTCGTGGCAGTGAAAGAGCCGCCCAGGGAGTGAGAGCGGCCTGTCTTGGCACGAAAGCCCTCTCCCCCTACCCCCCTCTCCCAACCCTGGGCGAGGGGGGAAACGCGCTCCCCTCCCCTAAAGTTGGGGGAGGGGCTGGGGGCATATG
>CAZQDO010000221.1:0-4527 GCA_964592085.1 uncultured Anaerolineae bacterium
GTCCTGCGCGATCAATATCGCCTCACCGACGACCCGGGCCGGGCCAGGGACAGCGTCGTGGCCATGCAAGACGCCACGCCGGAGAAGGTCATGGAGACGGTGCAGCTCGCTCTCTTCGATCGGGGCGTGAGTGAGGATGGCCGGGCCGATCAGTCGGCCCCATCCCCCCTGTCCGGAAAGAAATGCGCGGGGTGTGGCTCGTCGCCCCCGGACAAGCCCGGCACCTGGTACCTGATCGACGACGTGGCCTATTGCCGGGACTGCGCTTCATCCGGTCAGGCGGAGGAACCGGCAGGCGAGTTGGTCGAGGTATGCTATGAATGAGCCCTTGAAACGCCTGACGCGCCGGGAAGCCGGGGAGTTGCTGTATCGGATGCGCGCCGCCGCCCGCCCCGGCCCATCGGGACTGTACCACTGGGAGCGGTGGCAGCAGGAGTACGGCCAGCGCGCCGCTATAGTGGAGTTCCCCCTGGGGGAACTGATGAACCCGCGTATCGCCGGTTTTGTGTGGGCCTGGGCCTTGTCGGGGCGCATCACTACCGCGCCCATTCCACGTGGAGACCGGTTCAACGCCCAGGGACTGGAAGGAAAGGCACGGGTCAGGACCGACCTCACTGTAGCACTGATGATCTATGGAGAGTTACCCCGCTGTCGGTGCCAGGTCGCGGTGGAACCATCTCCCTGGGAGAGCAGGAGGCACAAGGATGAACGCCAGGGACAGGCAAAGCACACTGCGCCAACTGCGGCGCAGGTTGATCTTTTCGCTCTGGTTTGACGTGCGCTACCGGGGTGGCCAACGTTCGGAGAACACTCGGCGTCTGGTCACCAAGGCCAGGGCATTGAGGGAGCAATTGACACAGACAGAAAAAACTACCGTTTGAGTTTGAAGGAGATAACCCAATGGAAGATACGCAGTATTACACGCTACGACTGGACTACGAAAGATTGGTGGCGGCGCTTTGTTATCCCATGCCGGTTCTCGCCGCCGCCGTGTTGGCTTCGGAGAGGATGAAGGAGAAAGCCCACCTGCGCTTTCACGCGCTTCAGTCCCTGGCGCTGTGCCTGGTGTTGATAGTGGTCAACATCTCTCTGGCGACGGCCACGTTCGGGCTGGGCTTGCCTTGTGTCGCCCTCCTCTGGCTGGCTTTACCGCTGTGGCCGGCCTACCTGGTCTACACGCGAGGCCGGTGTGAATTGCCGGTCCTGACCGACTTCATCCGCAAGTCAGGCTGGGTCGACGTGGCTGAACGGGAGGTCAGGTGATGGAAGAGACGTACGTCTTCAGCGACGAGCGCTTTATGAGCGCCGGGGACAAATGGAGAGTGCTGAGGGCATGGCGGCGCTTTATCCGCGGCGGGTTCCGCTACTCCCAGTTCAGTAAGGCGCTGTACAAGCACCTCCATCTTCACTGCTCATTTATTGCCCACTATAACCGCTACGGGTTCTGGCAGCACTACTTCGATTCGGACGCCAGGCGACTCGCGGCGTTCCTGGCCCAGTTCGGGGGCGACGGATTGTCGGTCGAGTACGGCACACGCCTCTGGCTGGGAGAGCGTGAAGTCGCTTCCGACCTTAACCGGGCGATGTGCCGGGAGATGGAAGTGATCTATCCGGCGCTGCTCCAGGTCCTGAACGATCTGGACGTGCAGTATGCAGAGTTGCTGGACGGATGGGATGACGAGTTGCAGGCGAGGTTCGGCACGCCACCCCGCTCCTTTCAAATCACCCAGGCAGTCCGCGATGCGTTAGCTGCGGCGTCCAGGGAGGCCCTCTCCCGGCGGCGCGAGCCGACGGTGCAGCTCTCACTTTGGGACGTCTACAGACCGGCGCCGGATAGCGAGGGTCAGCAGGTGATGCTCGTAGGGGAGACAGCATGACGAACAGCGCAACGACCGAGCTGGTCCTGGACCTGGTGGTCAGGGTCGGCGAAGTTCTCAGTGTGCACCAATACGCCAGGGGTAGAGAGATCAGCTTGAGGCAACACCTGGCGTCTGTAGGCCTGCACGACGCCGGGGAAGTGACCCGGGCGGTCCACCGGCACCTCCTGTCTGCAGAGGTCTATCCTGACCCCGACGAGGTGGCGGGTTTGCTCCGCGAGTGCCTCTCCGTTTTTGCGGACCTCTACCCCGACGCGGCCCGTATGCTGGAAGATCTCTACCCGGAGCTGCGGTTACCGGCCGGGCGTGCGCCCGACGAGTCGGGCCGGGGCCTCACGCTCTATCGAGGTGAGACGCCGGGCGCTGTCGGCTGTGACGTGCACGGCGGCTACGGACAGACCTGGACACTTGAGCCCGGCCTTGCCAGGGGCTACGCCAGGGGAGAGGGGGCAGTCGTGCGAGTGGCGATGCTGCCGCCGACCGCCAAACGCCTGGTCCTGGTCGACCCGGTCACCGATGAGTACAACTGGGAGGGCTTCGCCGAGTTGGAGCGGGTCGTAGACGACCCGCTCATCGCCGATCGCGTGCGCGCCGGCAACCAGGTCTACGATATCTGGCGGCCGGCGTGGACGTCCCTTCTCGTGGAAGCCGGATACGACAGCATCGCGACCGTCGGCATCGAGGGGCCCGAGGAGTACGTCCTGAACCCGGAGGTGCTGATTTTCGACGAGCGGGCGTCGTTTTCTGCACGACGTAGCAGACTATAGAAACCAATCGAAAAAGGAAGGAAAATCATGACACCGCAACTCAAAGACGGCAAACAGTTGATCGCAGGCGGGCTGGCGCTGGTTGCCCTGGCCGGCGCCACCTTTGTTTTGATCAGGGCGCTCGGCTGTCTTCTGGCCGAGCTGCTGATGGCAGAGATCGATATGCAGGGAGGCCTGACTATGGTGGAAACAGGGGCCATCCCGGTCATCGTGGGTTCGGACGGGCGCAGCCCGGACGGGGCCTGAGGAGACGAGGGCTATGACTCAGCAGCACTCATACCAGAAGGGCGACCGGGTGGTGACCACCGGTGAGGGCAGGACCGCCAGTTGGTCGCGTATGGCGGGTAGCGTGGCTCAGGTGTTGAGCACCACGTCCGTCGAGGTTTATTTCGACGGCGTGGCCTTTGGGCACGAGATGTCCCTGGAGGAGATCGCCCCGCTGCCGGACTTCTACTACGCGCGCCTGGTGCACCCCCAGCAGCTCTTCTTGGGCTCCATAGGAGACAAGGCGATCTACGCCGACTGCGCCGACTGCGGGGCTGAAGAGGCCGTCATCCACGGCTGCATCAAAGACAGGCAAGGCCAGACAGCGGTGATCCCCCTTAATGGAGGCGTCGTCTTCAAGCTGGCTGTGTTCTGCGAAAGCTGCTTTGGCCAATGCCTCGACGGTGGCCCGGATCTCTCCCCAGCCGAAGGGGCGTTGACCTTCCCTCAGCACCCCTTACTACTCTGAGACGAATGAAAGTTGAGGTTTCACCATGAAAAAAGGTACAGCACTGATGGACGTCCTCGTCGTCCACATCGAAGGAGACGAGGGCTTTTTTGTGAACGGGAAACTGATCGACGTCAGCCCGGCGGATCGCGAGGGAACCTTCATCGCCGATCCCTGTCGTGAGTTCTTCGCCAACCTGGCTGAGGCGATGGGGGTACCGCTTCGGTTTCACACGCTTCACCTGCAGGCAGACGACCTGGAGGGTCTGGGCATCTCGGCGACGGATTGGGAGTGGCACCACCTGGAAGAAGCCGTCCGGGATGGCAGGATGGGGTTGCCCCCGGCGACCAGGACCATCGAAATGTACGTCGCTTTTCCCGACAAAAGCTGGAGCGACGGCTACTACGTCGAGATCCCGGCCGACACGCCGGAAGCCCGGGTCGCGGAGGTGGCCGGCCAGGCCCTGGCCTGTCAACTGGAAGCGGATGGAGTCGAGGTCGCTTTCTACGGCGTGCACTGGATTCCGCCCCTGGATGCCTACGATGGCCTGATGGCGAAAGGAGATAGCGACGATGACTAGCTCGGATGGTCAGGATTTGCGACGCGCACTGCGCTTAAAGCGCTCCGTAAGGTTTCGGCGGCCGCGCGCGTGGCGCTTCCACGTGCGCTGGGGGATGCTGACCGGCGGCCAGGAGCTGGCGACGGCCCAGGCTGGCGACTGGGTGCTGGAGATGGGGTCGCACGACGTGTGGCTGGGCGGCGAGAACTATGAGACCGAATACCTGTATCGCCTGGCCACCGGCCAGGTGGTGGCGCTGGAACGTCCCCTGGACGGCGAAGTGGAGGAGATCACCGATCCGCAAGCGGTAGCCGCTATGCGGGCTTACCGCAGCTTGGACGAGTACCTCGCCGAAGATATGGGTATAACGCTGGAGCGGCTCTGCCCCGGCCTGCCACCCTTCGCCTTGATCAAGTGCCCCCTGTGCGGGGGCACCGAGTTTGGAAGCGTCGAGATGGCATCAGCCTGGTGTGAGCGCTGCAATGCGCAGTTCTACCTGCGCATGACGGCCGGCGATCCGGGCTGGGTGGTCGACGTGACCTGGCGGTACGTCCGTTTTTTGGAGGTGCGCTACGTCATGCCTGAGGTCGAGAGCCTCATGTTGCACATGGT
>CAZQDO010000221.1:4537-5170 GCA_964592085.1 uncultured Anaerolineae bacterium
CAGGCGACCCCCGGGACTCGCGACACGAGCCCGAGGGGGGATGTAGCTGGTGGAGCGCGCAGGGGAAATGTAAGCCCGACGCGCTCCACCTGACCGGCCCCGACGATGACCTGCGCCCGGGCCTGCACATGTGCCGCATCGGCACGCTGTACGGCTGGAAGTTGACCGGCGCCATTCCGACGCCCCGCGAAGTCAAGGACGCCCGGGGCTGGACCATCGACGGCGATTGGTGGCCGTGGTCTGCGACTCTGCAGCGGAAGGTCCTGGATCAATATGAGAGCGGCCGGGTGCGCCAGGCGATTGCCGCCTTGCAGCGTCTGGACGACCCCAGATTGGAAGAGGCAATCAACACCCTGGCCCGGTTGGTGAAAGTGGACAAGGGCGACGACGATCCCGTCGTCTGGGTTGAGTTGCTCCCGCCCCTGTCCCAACTTGGGGAAGGGGAGCACTACCTCCTCCATCACTGGCTGATCCATCACGGCAGTTCCGGCTTCGGTTCGGCCTGGCCGGTCTGGTACGTCGTGCGGCCGGAGATCGAGGGCAACAGGCTGGTGGGGTGGCAGGTCGTGCGCAAGGACGTTTGCCCGCGCTGCGGCCACCAGGCCTTCCCCGGGCAGCCCAACGACCACCACT
>CAZQDO010000221.1:5180-6600 GCA_964592085.1 uncultured Anaerolineae bacterium
CTGCCAGACCTTGTGGTCCGAAACGAGCTGGGAACCGGCCGAGGCTTCCGGTGGCTAGGTCAGTCACCGTCACCCATCTCGCCAGCGGCCGGCAACAGGTGTATACCTGCGACCCCAGGGCGGCGGTCATCGCCGCTTTTGCCCAGGGGCGAGACGACTGGAGCACCTGGGAGTACCAGGGCCGCTACGGCCACCTGGTCGTCGAAGGGCGACACACCGTCGACTGCGGCGGTTGGGTAACGTTCAAGACTGAGGGGCGCTCCACGGAGTGCCCCTGCTTTGTTTCAACGGAGGCATCTATGGACGAGTTTACCGAGCGCCTGTTCGAGATGGCCTACGAGACGTGCGGTCGCAGTGGCCGTCGCCGCCGTCGTGAGATTTCGGTTGGAGAACTCGTCGGCGCGGTGGAATCGCGCTGGCCACACTGCGCTGGATACATAGGGAATTAGCCGGGCGCGTTCCCGTGCCGCGTTATACGCATAACGAGGCAATCGCCTGGCTGACCATCAAGCGGGGCGAGAGCGTCCAAATGTCACTCTGGGATTGGGGGTGGGGCTGATGCCGTCGGTGCACCACCCTACGAGACAATCGAAGGTGAGCAGCGTTTGGGCTTGCATGCTTTGAAATGCAGATTGCATTGAAGCGAGACAGAGTCGTCTTTGCGGCTGTGAGTCCAGACGCTGCTGAGAGGATAAGGTTGAGTTGAAGAGCCCCCTGGAAAGGGGGTAGAGGGGGGGGACCTGCGTTTTTGCTTGGTGACCACAGGATGCAGGAGGTCTTTAGGGGATCTTTAGGACATCTTTGTCATTGACCGGCCTATACTTTACCAGGCATGATCGCCTGGATGTTTACCAGTCGTAGTCGCCCGGTGTTTACCACCCGTCGCCGCCCGATGTTTACCAGGTATGATCGCCCGGTGTTTACCAGGCGTGATCGCCCGATGTTTACCACCCATAGTCGCCCGGTGTTTACCAGGCGGTGGCCCTTCCGTTGTGAGTGTGGCAGCATGCCTCCAGTGACGTATTCACCTTTGGAGGCAAACACAACACAATGGAGAGAATTCACATGAACCACTTGCTTGACCTGATCCATCGACTGCGAGCTGGTGAGAGCGAACGTCGCATCGCCAAAGACCTGAAGCTTTCTCGCCCCACCGTGCATAAGTATCGAGAACTGGCGGCCCAGCATGGCTACCTGGAGCAGGGTAGCCCTATGCCGGATGCGGCTACCCTGCGCGCCGTCCTCGGGCCTGACCCCCAACCGCCGCACCAGCTTTCAAGCATCGAGCCGCACCGCGAGCTGGTGCAACGCTTGATCGATCAGAAGGTAGAAATGACCGCCATCTACCAACAATTGCGTGACGATTACCAATACACCGGCAGTTACTCGTCCGTACGGCGCTTCGTGCGTCGCTTGTCTC
>CAZQDO010000221.1:6610-9711 GCA_964592085.1 uncultured Anaerolineae bacterium
ACCGGAGACGTATGTGCGGGTACACATGCCGCCGGGCGAGGAGATGCAGGTCGACTTTGGTCACCTGGGCTGGCTGTTCGATGCGGTCACCCGCAGTTTGCGGCCTGCCTATGTCTTCGTGGCTACCCTGTGCTACAGCCGGCATCAATACGCTGAGATCGTCTTTGACCAGAAAGTATCCACCTGGCTGGCCCTCCACCAGCGTGCCTTCGAGAGTTTCGGCGGTGTGCCCCGCCGGGTGGTGCCGGACAACCTCAAGGCGGCGGTCAAGAAAGCACTGGTGCTGGACCCCATCCTGGGCGAAGCCTACCGGCGCATGGCCTTGCACTACGGCTTCTTGATCAGCCCGACCATCCCCGGCACGCCGCGCCACAAAGGGAAGGTTGAAAGCGGCGTTCATTACGTCAAGCGCAACTTCTGGTCCGGCCGGCAATTCGTCGACAGCAGTGTGGCCAACCAGCGTCTGAAGGTCTGGGTGCGGGAGGTGGCCGGCACGCGCGAGCACGGCACCACACACCAAGCCCCGCTCCACCTGTTCCAGGAATATGAACAAGCGGCGCTGCTGCCCTTGCCCGACGAACCCTTCACACTGTGCGAGATCAAGCCGGTCACCGTCCACCCCGATTGCCACGTCGTCATCGACAAGAGCTTCTACTCCGTGCCCTACACCTACATTGGCCATCGTCTGACGGCGCATATCAGCCAGCGCATGGTAGAAATCTACAATGGTGATGACTTGATCGCCAGCCACCTGCGCAGCCAGCGCCCCGGCGAGTGGCACACGCGCATGGAAGACTATCCGCCCGGCAAGGTCGACTACCTGGTCCGGACGCCGGACTTCTGCCGCAAGCACGCCGACCGGCTGGGACCGGCCACGCGCCAGGTCGTCGACACGCTGCTGGCCGACCGGCCGCTGGATCGGTTGCGCTCGGTGCAGGCCATCTTGCGCCTGGAAGACACAGTCGGGCCGGAGCGCCTGGAGGCAGCTTGCGCCCGCGCGGTCTACTTCGGCGATGTGCGCTACCGGCGTATCAAGGAGATCCTCAACGCCGCCCTCGACCGCGAGCCGTTGCCCGAGGCGCCGGCGTCCGACCCACCCAGTCGCCCCTTCACCTTCGCCCGTTCCTCCAAGGAGTTCTTCCCGCCCGGCTCGGAGGTGATCCAATGATGTCTCATCCGCTTCTGCCCAAGTTGCGCCAACTCAAGCTGGGCGGCATGGTTCAGACGCTGGACGTGCGCGCCAGCCAGGCCATCGAGCGCCAACTAACGCCCCTCGAATTCCTGGCCTTGCTACTGGACGACGAACTCGAGCGGCGCGGCCAACAACGCCTGGCGCACCGCCTGGCCCAGTCCGGCTGCGACACGCGCAAAACCCTGGCCCACTTCGACTTCGCGGCCACGCCGGGCATCAACCGCAGTTACATCATGGACCTGGCGACGTGTACCTTTATCGGCCGCCACGAGAACCTACTCCTATGTGGGCCAACCGGCGTTGGGAAAAGTCATGTTGCGAATGGATTGGCCATCGAGGCCATGAAGCGCGATCTGCGTGTCCTCTCCCGCCCGCTCCAACGCCTGCTGGCCGACTTGCACGCCGCGCGCGCCACGGGTGCCTATCCCCGATTGCTGACCCGTGTCTTGACGGTTGACTTGCTGGTCCTGGACGACTTCGGTCTCCACCCCCTCTCCCCCCAAGCGACCCAGGACCTGTATGAAATCATCACCGAACGCTACGAATCCGGCTCGCTGATCATTACCAGCAATCGCGCCTTCGAGGAGTGGGCCGAGGTGTTCGGCAACGAACTGCTGGCCAGCGCGGCTCTGGATCGCCTGACGCATCACGCTCACACGCTGATCATCCGCGGCGAGAGTTATCGCCAACGGGAGCGCAGAAAGGAGGCCACCGGCGTCGCCTCGAACGAAGTGAAGTGGTAAACATCACCCGATCATGGGTGGTAAACACCGCCCGCACATGGGTGGTAAACATGCGGGCGGCAATTGACACATCTTTAGGGGGTCTTTAGGGCATCTTCAGGGAGTCTTTAGGCCCCCCTTTCCAAACCGGGCGCGGACCGGGTGGACGGCCACAGGATATAGGCCATCTTTAGGGGGTCTTTAGGGCATCTTTAGGGGGTCTTTAGGCCCCCCTTCCAGGATGTAGCAGGTTTTTGAGGTGCCTTCAGAGCCTCCCCAAAATCGCGCGAAAATTGTTAGGGGGTGGTATAGGCCATCTTTAGGGCACCTTTAGGGGATCTTTAGGGCCCCCCTTTTGGTACTATGAAGGAGGAGTGCGTATGAGGGTAGGGATTGCAGGAGTGGATGAAAACAAACGCGTGACCCAGGCCCGCCTGGCCATCGCCGGGGAGGCGAAGGGCCGAACCCTCGCAGGGGCACGCTTTGGTATGGGCGGTCTCAATGACCGGCGCATCATCAGCACTGGCCAGGAGGCGACCTTTGGCATCTCTGGCCTGAACCAGACCGCCAAAACCGAGGTGGCCAAATGCGCGGTGGCCGGTCCCAATACGCACCCGATTGTGGAAAGCGTCCGGAGTGCGCTGGGGATAGCAGGCAATACCAACGCGCGCGCTCAGCTCGTGGATGGCACGGCGCTCAAGGCCCGCGACGAGGTTCTGTCCCGCATATCGGCCGGTAGTAATCGCCTGGGCGACCGGGTGGCCCGCAATGCGTGGAGAGCAGCGGCCTGGTTTGCAGATTTTCCATATCTGGTGCGGAAGGACGTACACTGGCGCAGCGGGCGTGATCTGGTGTTCGGTCGCCCGTACCGTGAATTGCCGCTGATCATCGACTCCAGCGGCTATCGGCGGGAGATCACCGGCACCGCTCCCCGCTGGGCGCACGACTTCGATGTTTACCCCCGGGTCATCGAACTCGTAGATCCGGATGGCTACGTCGCGTATGACTACCCTCAGTCCAGGGCGCGCACCATGGACGCGCTGCGTGCGCTGATGGCCATCTTTCCCAATGATGAACGCCTATGGCCGGTGTTCAGCGTTCGCTGGACCTGGGACGACAAAGCCCACCTCAGCTTCGCCAAGGCGCCCGGCTGGGTGAGCGGGGAACTGGGCCGCTTCATTCCGGTG